>JAOUIN010000005.1 GCA_029883965.1 Betaproteobacteria bacterium | reverse complement strand
CAAGGGTATACCGCGACTGGTGGAGCGCGCACTGGCGGGCGACATCGACGGCAGCGCCAGCGATTCGGCGATGGCGCAGGCGCTGCCTGTTTTCGAGCGGTTTTATGCGGAAGAAAACGGGCGGCATACGAAAATTTATCCCGGTGTGCGCGACGGGCTGGAGCAACTCCGTGCAGCCGGTTTCCCGCTGGCCTGCGTAACCAACAAAGCCGGCGCGTTTGCGCAGCCCTTGCTGGAGCGCATGGGGCTGACCCCGTTTTTCGCGCAGATCATTGCCGGCGATACGTTGCCGCGAAAAAAACCCGACCCGCAGCAGTTGTTGCATGCCTGTGCGCAGTTTGGCGTGGCGCCGGCAAAGATGCTGATGATCGGGGACTCGGTGAATGATGTGCAGGCGGCGCGCGCGGCAGGCTGTCCGGTGTTCTGCGTCCCCTATGGCTACAATGAAGGGCGGGCTGTGCAGAGCTTGGATGTTGATGCTATAGTAGCCGCGCTCACAGACTGTATCCCGTTGATTAAAAAAGGTTAATTGTGTTGTTCTCCGCGAAATCCGAAACTGCGGCCGGCGTCCGACGCTGGCGTTGCGCCTGGCGTCGCTGAACGTGCGTTGCTGGGCCGATGTTTTGCGTTGTTTCGTATCGTTTTCGTGGAGTAGAACATGACTGAAGCTGAATTCAACCAACTCGCTGCGGCGGGTTTTAACCGTGTGCCGGTGGTACTCGAGACCTTTGCTGATCTCGACACGCCGCTGTCGATCTACCTCAAGCTCGCCAACCAGCCGTATACCTATCTGCTCGAATCGGTCGTCGGCGGTGAACGCCATGGCCGTTACACGTTTGTCGGGCTTGCCGCCGGAACGCGCATCGAAGTGCGCGACCATGACTGTATCGAGATCCGAAACGGCAAAGAAACGTTGCGTGAGCATGTGGACGATCCGCTGGCGTTCGTCGAGGGTTATTTGCAGCAATTCAAGGTAGCCACGGATCCGCGCCTGCCGCGTTTCTGCGGCGGCCTCGTGGGGTACTTCGGTTACGACACCATTCGCTATATCGAAAAGCGCCTGGCGCGCGTCGACAAGCACGATGAACTCCAGACGCCCGACATCCTGCTGCTGGTGTCGGAGGAACTGGCCATCGTCGACAATCTGTCGGGCAGGCTCTCCCTGGTGGTATATGCCGAGCCCGGAAAATCCGGGGCCTGGGCTGCTGCAAATGCGCGTCTCGCGGCGCTGCTGGAGAAATTGCGCGCGCCGGTCAGACTGCCCGAGAGTGCGCCGACCAGATCGGAGCCGGCAGTATCCGGATTCGGCGAGGCCGCCTACCATCAGGCGGTGGAACGCGCGAAAAAATATATTTATGAAGGCGATGTGATGCAGGTGGTGCCGTCGCAGCGCATGAGCAAACCTTTTCATGCAACGCCGCTGTCGCTGTACCGTGCCCTGCGGACGCTGAACCCGTCGCCGTACATGTTCTATTTCAACCTGGATGATTTCCATGTTGTCGGCGCATCGCCCGAAATTCTGGCGCGGCTCGAAGGCGATACCGTGACCGTGAGGCCTATCGCAGGCACGCGCCGCCGCGGCGCGACGCCGGCCGAGGACGCTGCGCTCGCTGCGGAATTGCTTGCCGACCCCAAGGAGCGCGCCGAGCACATCATGCTGGTGGACCTCGGTCGCAATGACGCGGGACGCGTGGCGCAGACCGGCAGCGTGAAGGTTACGGAACAGATGGTGATCGAGCGCTATTCGCACGTGATGCACATCGTCTCCAATGTGGAGGGCCTGCTCAAACCGGGGCTGACCGCCATCGACGTATTGCGCGCAACCTTTCCTGCAGGCACGGTATCGGGCGCGCCCAAAGTCCGGGCGATGGAGATCATCGACGAGCTGGAGCCGGTCAAGCGCTGCATCTACGCCGGCGCGGTCGGTTATCTCGGATTCCACGGCAACATGGATGTGGCGATCGCGCTGCGTACCGCGGTCATCAAGGACGGCAGGCTGCATGTGCAGGCGGGCGGAGGCATAGTTGCCGATTCGCAACCGGCGGCCGAGTGGCAGGAAACCCAGAGCAAGGCGCGCGCACTGCTGCGTGCCGCCGAAATGGCCGAAGCCGGCCTCGACACCCGTCTGGGAACGTAGGGGATCGCCATGTTATTGATGATCGACAATTACGATTCCTTTACCTACAACCTGGTGCAGTATCTGGGTGAACTCGGCGAGGAAGTTGCGGTACATCGCAATGATGAAATTACGCTGGAGGAGATCGCCCGGCTGAAACCCGCACGCATCGTGGTGTCTCCGGGGCCATGTACGCCGAACGAAGCCGGCGTGTCGGTGCCGCTGATCCGGGAGTTTGCAGGAAAGATCCCGATCCTTGGCGTCTGCCTCGGCCATCAAAGCATAGGCCAGGCGTTTGGCGGCAAAGTTGTGCATGCCAAACAGCTGATGCACGGCAAGACTTCACTGATTCAGCATGAGGGCGGTGGCGTGTTTTTCGGGCTGCCGAAACCTTTTCTCGCCACGCGTTACCATTCGCTCGTGGTCGAACGTGCGAGTCTGCCCGACTGTCTTGCTGTGACCGCATGGACCGATGACGGTGAAATCATGGGGTTACGCCACAAGACTCTGGCGGTCGAAGGGGTGCAGTTTCATCCGGAGTCGATACTGACCGAACACGGGCACCGCATGCTGAAGAATTTTCTCGAGGAGAAGCGCTGATGAAACCGCAGGAAGCGCTGACGCGCATCATTGAAAATCGCGAGATTTTTCACGAAGAAATGCTGTCGCTGATGCGACAGATCATGAGCGGCGAAGTGTCGCCGGTGATGATCGCGGCGATTGTTACGGGATTGCGCGTGAAGAAGGAGACCATAGGCGAAATCAGCGCAGCTGCCATGGTCATGCGGGAGTTTTCCACCAAGGTGATCGTGCCCGACGCACCGGAACTGATCGACACCTGCGGTACCGGCGGTGACTCGGCGCATACGTTCAATGTGTCGACGGCTGCAATGTTCGTCGCGGCGGCGGCGGGGGCGAGGATTGCGAAGCACGGCGGTCGCTCGGTTTCCAGCAAGTCCGGCAGCGCCGATGTGCTGGAGGCGCTGGGGGTCAATATCAATCTGCAGCCTGAAATCGTCGCGCAGTCGATCGCGGATACGGGTATCGGCTTCATGTTCGCACCGAACCATCACAGCGCCATGAAGCATGCTGCACCGGTGCGCCGCGAGCTGGGAGTAAAGACCATATTCAATATCCTCGGTCCGCTGACCAACCCGGCCGGCGCAAAGCAGCAGGTCATGGGCGTATTTCACCCGGATCTTGTCGGTATCCAGGCGAGGGTGTTGCAGCAGCTGGGCAGCCGCCGGGTGATGATCGTACACGGGATGGAGGGGCTGGACGAGCTTTCCATCAGCGGCCCGACAACGATCGGCGAACTGAAGGACGATGCGGTCAAGGAATACATGGTTGCGCCTGCGGATGTCGGGTTGAAAACCCACAACAACGCGGCAATTCGGGTCGACGGCGTCGAGCAGTCGCGGGACATGCTGCTAGACGCATTGCAGAACAAGGCGGGTGCGGCGCGCGACATCGTTGCGCTGAATGCCGGCGCCAGCATATATGTCGCCGGCCTGGCCGGGACATTGGCTGCCGGCGTCAAAAAGGCGCTGGCGGTCATGGAAAGCGGTGCAGCACGGCAGAAACTTGATCAGTTCGTTGCGTTTACCAAGAGTCATGGCTGATATTCTGCAGCGCATTCTGGCGGTAAAAGCACAGGAAATCAGCGCGGCGCAGGCGCGCACGCCGCTGGCGCAGATGCAGGCAGCCGCTCAGGCGACTCCGGCTGCGCGCGATTTTGTCGGTGCACTGCGGTCGCGGATCGGGAATGGCAAGCCTGCGGTGATTGCCGAAGTCAAAAAAGCCAGCCCGAGCAAGGGCGTGTTGCGCGAACAGTTTGATCCCGCTGCAATCGCTGCCACCTACGAACGTCATGGCGCGGCGTGTCTGTCGGTGCTGACAGACGGGCAGTTTTTCCAGGGCAGGCTTGATGACCTGAAGGCCGCTCGCGCCGCCTGCAGCTTGCCGGTCTTGCGCAAGGATTTCATCATGGACCCGTATCAGGTGTTTGAAGCGCGCGCCGCAGGCGCGGACTGCATACTGCTGATCGTGGCTGCGCTGGCGCAGGAGCAGATGCGTGAGCTGGAGTCCGCCGCACATGATCTGGGAATGGCGGTGCTGGTCGAAGTGCATGATGCTGGTGAACTGGATGCCGCACTTTCATTGCGGACACCGCTGATCGGTGTCAATAACCGCAACCTGCGAACGTTTGAGACGTCGCTCGATACGACGCTGGGATTACTGCAGAAAATCCCGAAAGACCGGCTGGTTATCACGGAAAGCGGTATCCTGAATGTGGCTGATGTTGCACGAATGCGCGCGCATCAAGTGCATGGTTTTCTGGTTGGCGAGGCCTTCATGCGTGCGGCCGACCCCGGCGCCGAACTGGAGCGCCTTTTCGGAAAGGCGGCTTGAGCATGATACGTATTGACGATCTGATCATCGGTTTTGACAAGGGACTGCGTACCGTTTTCGCATCGGCGCGCAGCGTACGAGCGGTGCCCGGAGACGAGCTACCGGATGCCGATCTGGATTCCGCGCAACGCAGTCTTGCCGCCGCGCTGATGCGTGTGAATCATGCCGGTGAAGTCTGCGCGCAGGCGCTGTATCAGGGCCAGGCACTGACCGCACGTGACTCAGCCGCCCGCGCCGCATTGGAGCAGGCGGCGCAGGAAGAAACGGAACATCTGGCGTGGACAGAGCGCCGCATCGCCGAGCTCGGTGGCCGCAAGAGCCTGCTCAATCCGCTGTGGTATGCAGGGTCGTTTGCGATAGGCGCGGCGTCAGGTCTGCTCGGTGACAAATGGAACCTGGGGTTTCTGGCGGAAACCGAGCGCCAGGTTGTCCGCCACCTTGAAGGGCATCTCGAACGACTGCCGCCCGAGGACCACAGGAGTCGCGCAATCGTCGGGCAAATGCGCGAGGACGAGGCGCGTCATGCGACCAGTGCGCTGAAACACGGAGGTGCAGAACTCCCCGCACCGGTCAGGGCGGCGATGCAGGTTTCCTCGAAAGTGATGACCGGAACTGCGTTCGTGCTGTAACGCGCCGTCTAGGCGCCTGCGTCCCTGATTTCAAAGTCGTGCGTTATCGCGGCGGTCTTGCCGAGCATGATCGATGCCGAGCAATACTTTTCTGCCGACAACTGGACGGCGCGTTCGACCTGCGCCGGTTTCAGCGCCTTGCCGGTGACAATGAAATGAAAATGGATCCTGGTGAATACCTTGGGATCGTCGGCAGCGCGCTCGGATTCGATCTCCAGCACACAGTCGGTAACGGGCGCGCGCGCCTTGCGCAGGATGTGCATTACATCGTAGGCCGTGCAACCGCCGGCACCCATCAGCACCAGTTCCATGGGCCTGGGGCCCAGATCGCGCCCGCCGCCTTCCGGGGCGCCATCAATGACCAGCGCATGGCCGCTGCCGGATTCGGCAACGAAGCTGACGTTTTCCAACCATTTGATCCGCGCTTTCATGGATTTTCCGGCGTTCAGGCTGATACAAACAGGCGGATACGATACCAGAGTATGCCGATGGCTTCGTGGCAGAACCGGGCAGTGTCGCGCAAAGCGTTTGCGCTAGGCAGAAAATCCAAGACGGACAAGTGATAGCGGTAGCGGGTCGTGTAGGCCGTCGCAGCAGGAATCACTTTGAAACCCGCATTTTCGAAAGCGAGTTGTGCGCGCGGCATGTGCCAGGCGTGGGTAACCAGATAGATGGTGTCAATTTTCTGGCGGGCGAGCAGCCGATGGCTCAGGCGTGCATTTTCAATCGTGGTGGCGGAGCTGTTTTCGCTCCAGCGCACCGGCACTGCGAATTCGCCTTCCAGCACGCGGCGCATGGCCTGCGCCTCGGCCATTGCGCCGCCTTGCGGATTGCCGCCGCTGACCAGTATGGGGAGTCCGGTCTGGCGGTGCAGACTAGCGGCGTAGCGCACCCGTACCAGCGTCGCCTCGGCAACCGTGTCACCGCCGTATTCGGGACCGTGCAGATACTTGCCGGCCCCCAGTACGATGATGGCCTGTGCCGCGGTTGCCGGCGCAGTGACAACCGGAGTTCCTTCCCAGCGTTGCAACAGAAATTGCGAAGTTATAGGTGTGGCCCCGATGTACAGCCCCGCCAGTCCGCCGACCGCCAGCAGGCGGCCGGTGCGCGGCCGTGTCCGCAACAGGAGCAGTCCCATTGCCGCCAGCACGATCAGCGAACCCGGTGGAAGCAATAACGCAGCTACTGCATTGGTCAATTGCCAGGAAGTCATATGGCTAACTATTTGTTTTTAAATAATATTTTTCGGCACTGATGGCGCTGATTACCTTTGGCAAATCAGGCAGGCAGTTTGACACATCCGCTTGATTTCCCATACAATTCGCGGTTTCCCTGAATCATGAATAACGCGCAGGATCAAGTATGAAGACCTATTCCGCCAAACCGCACGAGATCAAACGCGACTGGTTCGTGGTCGATGCCACCGGCAAAGTGCTGGGCCGGCTCGCCGCAGAAATCGCGCATCGCCTCCGCGGCAAACACAAACCCGAGTTCACTCGTCATATCGACACCGGCGATTTTATCGTTGTGGTCAATGTGGATAAGCTGCGCGTTACAGGCAACAAGGCCAAGGACAAGGTCTACAATCGCCATTCCGGCTACCCGGGCGGTTTGTACACCACTAACTTTGAGAACATGCAGGCCAAATTTCCGGCGCGTGTGCTGGAGAAAGCGGTGAAAGGCATGCTGCCCAAAGGGCCACTTGGTTATGCGATGCTGAAAAAAATGAAGGCCTACGCAGGCACCGACCATCCGCATACCGCGCAGCAGCCCAAAACACTCGAAATCTAGGATTAACAGACCATGGCAGTTCAAAAGAATTATGGTACCGGCCGGCGCAAGAGCGCTGTGGCGCGGGTTTATCTGCAGCCCGGCAAGGGCAGCATCGTTGTCAACGGCAAGCCGGTGGACGATTTTTTCTCACGTGAGACCGGGCGCATGATCGTTCGCCAGCCGCTGGCGTTGATCGAGAAACTGGATACCTTCGACATCAAGGTCAACGTAACGGGTGGCGGTGAATCCGGCCAGGCCGGTGCCGTGCGTCACGGAATCACCCGTGCGCTGATTGACTATGATGCGGCATTGAAACCGGTGTTGCGCAAGGCCGGTCTCGTGACTCGCGATGCGCGCGAAGTCGAGCGTAAGAAGGTTGGTTTGCGCAAGGCGCGGCGGCGCAAGCAGTTCTCCAAGCGTTAACGCAGCGTTTTGGCAGAATAGATGTTCAAACAAAGCCGCCCAAGGGCGGCTTTGTCGTCTCTGGCAGGTTGTCGTTGTACGCAGACAGTCGGTTTTGCAGGGAGGGCGGTTAAATTATGGCTCAGCAGCGCATCAAGGCAGGAATTGTAGGCGGCACCGGGTACACGGGCGTCGAATTGTTACGCTTGCTCGCGCAGCATCCGCATTGCGAGTTGCGGGCGATTACGTCGCGCAAGGAAGCCGGCATGCCGGTCGCCGAGATGTTCCCGAACCTGCGTGGTCGTGTAGACCTGCAGTTCAGTGAGCCCTCTGCGTCCGCTCTGGACAAATGCGATGTGGTTTTTTTTGCAACGCCTAACGGCGTGGCGATGCAGGAAGCGCGTGCGCTTGTATCCGCAGGGGTGCGTATCGTAGATCTGGCAGCGGACTTTCGCATTCGCGATGTTTCCGTGTGGGAACAGTGGTACAGGATGAAACATGCCTGTCCGGAGCTCGTCGCCGAGGCAGTGTATGCGCTGCCCGAAGTCAATCGCGATCAGGTCAAGTCCGCGCGGGTCATTGCCAACCCCGGGTGCTATCCGACGGCAGTGCAATTGGGCTTTTTGCCGCTGGTCGAAGCGGGCTGTGTGGATCTGGATCACCTGATCGCCGATGCCAAGTCGGGCGTGTCCGGTGCGGGTCGCAAGGCGGAAACGCATATCCTTCATGCTGAGGCCGCCGATAACTTCAAGGCTTACGGCGTAACCGGACATCGTCACCATCCGGAAATTGCGCAGGGATTGGCGCATGTTGCGGGCCGTCCGGTCGGCCTGGTTTTTGTGCCGCACCTGACGCCGATGATCCGTGGCATACACGCTACGCTGTATGCGCGCCTGACCCGGCCGGTTGACCTGCAATCCCTGTATGAAAAACGCTACGCGGGCGAAACCTTCGTGGACGTGATGCCTGCGGGTAGCCATCCGGAAACGCGGTCGGTGCGCGGTGCCAATCATTGCCGGATCGCCGTACATCAACCGCAGGGCGGTGACACGGTGGTGGTGCTGTCAGTTATCGACAATCTGGTAAAAGGTGCTGCGGGCCAAGCGGTGCAGAACATGAACATCATGTTCGGCTTTGCTGAAGACGCCGGTCTTACCCAGATCGCGCTGCTGCCCTGACCGCATGAGGCGCCTGTTCAGCTCGTTCGTGCGCCGGTTTGGCATTGATGCGCCGCGACTCGCGGTTCGTCCGCATGTGCCCTGGTACTGGCGCTGGATCGGCATGGGTCTGGTGATTGCCGGTGTCGCCGGAGTGGCGTGGGTTACGTATGATTTTGGACTGATGTATGGCGGTTTTCGCAAGAGCGAGGCGGCGCATCTGCGTGCAGGGCTGGACGAAACGGTCAAGCGGCAACAGGCCGAGCTGGCAGAATTGCACGCCAAAACGGCAGCGGCCGAACGCCAGTTACAGATCGAACGCGCAACCTATGGAGACCTGGCACGACAGGTCAAGGTGTTGGCGCAGGAAAATGCCACTTTGAAGGAAGATCTGGCTTTCTTTCAGTCATTGACGTCGACCAGCAAAGAGGGCGCCATCAGCGTGAATCGTTTCCGGCTGCTGCCGGAGGCGGTTCCTGGAGAATACCGCTATCAGCTGCTGCTGGTTCAGACCGGCGAGCGCGCGAAGGAATTCAAAGGGCATTTGCAATTCGTGTTGAATCTGCAACAGGATGGTCGTAAAGTGGTCCTGATGTTGCCGCCCGAGGGCGAGCAGGCGGCCAATAACAAGGCGTATCAGGTCAGCTTCAAGCTGTATCAGCGTGTTGAAGGCTCGTTCCGGATTTCACCTGATGCTCTCGTCAAGGGTTTGCAGGTGCGCGTGTTTGAAGGCAGTTCAAATGCGCCGAAATTGACGCATAACGTTACGATTTCATAGCAGGAGACCACCATGTTCGGAAACAAGACAACCAAACCCCAGAATCGCATCGACTGCCTCATTGGCGCAGGAACCGTCATTGAAGGCGATCTGACGTTCGACGGCGGCTTGCGCGTCGACGGTCGCGTGCACGGTAGCGTGATGTCGGTTGAAGGAAAGCCGGGAACGCTGGTGCTGTCCGAGGAGGCTCGCATCGAGGGGGAAATCCGGGTCTCTCACGTGGTTATTAATGGTACCGTGGTCGGTCCGGTGCATGCCGCCGACTATGTCGAACTGCAGAGCAAAGCGAATGTCACAGGTGATGTGTATTACAAGACGCTCGAAATGCAGCTGGGCGCGGTGGTCCAGGGGCGCTTGGTGTATCAGGACGACGCAAAAGCCGAAAAAGTGGTGAAATTAAAGCCGGCAGCTGCAGAATGATTTTTGGTGCGCGCGGGGTGGCTATAATGGGCCCTGCGTTGCGAAACGAATGAGGAGTTGGTTATGAATGCAGTTACTGAAGTTATGCCGGACCCGCTGGTGTTCACCGAGAACGCCGCGGCCAAAGTACGGCAGTTGATTGAAGAGGAAGGTAACGCCGACCTCAAACTGCGCGTGTTCGTTACCGGTGGCGGTTGTTCCGGTTTTCAATACGGCTTCACGTTTGATGAAGCGGTGAACGATGATGACACGTCGCTGCAAAAAGGCGGTGTGACATTGCTGGTTGATCCGATGAGCCTGCAGTACCTGACGGGCGCTGAAATCGACTACCAGGAAAATGTCGAAGGCGCGCAATTCGTCATCAAGAATCCGAATGCCAGTTCCACGTGTGGCTGTGGCTCGTCGTTTTCGGCTTGATCTGAAAATACGGTTTTTGCAGGTAAACGGGGGCTCAGGTCCCCGTTTTATTTCGAGTGGTGTCAGGGCTACTAGGCCGGGTAAATTGCGCCGAGTATGCGCAAGCCCGCCGCGCCGGTAACCTGCGGCAGATTGCCTGGTTTTCCGGCGAGCGTACGGTCTGCAAGCCAGGCGAATGCCGTGGCTTCCACCATTTCCGCCGCGACGCCCAGTTCATCCGTTGTGGCGATGCGACGTCGTGGCTGCAATGCGGTTAATCGCCGGACCAGGGCCTGATTGCGGGCGCCGCCGCCACACAGGTAAACCTCAAGAGCATCCGCGCAATAGCTGTCGACTGCGCGGGAGATGCCTGCTGCCGTGAGCTCAAGGAGGGTTGCCTGCACATCAACCGGACGTTCATTGCCTGATAATGATTTCTTGAGCCATTGCAAATTGTACGTTTCGCGTCCGGTGCTTTTCGGCGGGCGCCGCTCGAAGTAGTCGTGTCTGAGCAGGCGCTCGAGCAATTCGGGTAAGGATTGGCCCTGCGCGGCCCATGCACCATCGGCGTCAAATGCCTTTCCCTGGTGCGCCATGATCCAGCCATCCATCAGCACGTTGCCTGGTCCGCAGTCGAACCCCGTGACATGGCCTCGCACCGGTAAAGCGGTGATATTGGCTATACCGCCGATGTTGACGATTGCCCGCGGACGTTCCGGATGTGCGAACATCGCATGGTGAAAGGCTGGTACCAACGGTGCGCCTTCACCGCCGGCGGCAATATCACGGCTGCGGAAATCGCAGACCACCGTGATACCGGCCAGCTCGGCGAGCAGCGCGCCATTGACGAGTTGTATCGTGTAACCCTTTTCGGGACGATGCCGGACCGTCTGGCCGTGACAACCGATTGCGCGAACCTGTTCCGGGCCAACCTTCGATTGTGCGAGCAACGTGCGTACTGTGGCGGCGTAACCCAGAGCCAGCGCATTTGCCGCCTGCGCAGCTCGGTGCAGTTCGTTGCTGCCGGCGTGTTGCAGTTCGAGCAACGTCTCGCGCAACTCCGGTGAAAACGGCTGGTGGGTGTGATGTCGTGGTGCCGGAGGTCCGCTCAGCGAAATGAGAACGGCATCAATTCCATCCATGCTGGTGCCGGACATCAATCCGACATACAGGCCGGGCATAGCAGGGTTGGTATTACTGGGTTGCAGTGGTCGCTACCTGTTGCCGCAGCAATGCGAGCCCCTCTGCCATTGGTCTCGCGACCTCGTCGAACGCAATGCGGTACTGCGGCGCCAGCGGCGGGGCCGGCGGCATCACGACACGCAGCGGATCCTGATGGACGTTGTTGGTGCGAAATTCGTAATGCAGATGGGGCCCGGTGGCGAGGCCGGTGCTGCCGACATAGCCGATCACCTCGCCTTGCGAGACCCGTTTGCCTTTATGTATGCCAGGGCCGAACCGCGACAGATGGCCGTACCAGGTGGTGTACTTTGACTGGTGGCGTACGACGACCAGATTGCCGTAGCCGCCTTGTCGACCCGCGAAGTCGACTATGCCGTCTCCGGTGGTCCTGACGCGTGTCCCGGTTGCCGCTGCGTAGTCCACACCCATGTGTGCGCGCCAGGTTTTGAGTACCGGGTGGAAGCGGGAGCCCGTGAAGCCTGAACTGATCCGCGAGAATTCCAGCGGTGAACGGAGGAAGGCCTTGCGGATGTTCTTGCCGTCGAGCGTATAGTAGCCGCCCTGCCCCTCGGGATTCTCGAACCAGACCGCATGAAAGGTCTTACCCTGATTGACGAATTCCGCGGACAACAGGCGGCCGGTTTTTACCGGTTCACCCAGATGGTGCTGGATCTCATAAATTGCAGCAAACCGGTCGCCGCGGCGCAGGTCGCGATGAAAATCAATGTCGGTGGAAAAAACTTCGGCAATCTGCAGGGCTACAGCGTCCGACATGCCCGCGGCATCAGTGGCCGCAAACAACGAGGACCTGATGTCGCCGGCGCGCATCAGTACGCGTGTTTCAACTTCGGCAGGGCCTTCCCAGACGCGCAGGATATCGCCGTCCCGGTCGATTTTCAGCAGCTGGGTGCCGTTCAGGTAGCGCAGAGCGAGCATTTGACCAGTGCCGGTGGTCTGGGCGCGCACTGTGCGGCCCGGAATCAGCCGGTACAGCGCGCGTGCTTCACGCGCGCGTTGCAACACCTGGGACGTGCTTGTGTCGTCAATCTGCAGCCGCTGCAGGATTGAGGCTATGGTGTCGCCGCGCTCGACCCGTGTTTCGCGCCAATAGGTGTCATCGGCAGATTCAACGACGGGTGCGGCGGTGAGTTGCAGTTCTTCAACCACATTGCTGCGCACAACGTTGTCGGTAATGGTGTCAGGCGCAATACCGAATGCCGCCATCACGCCGACGAAGGGCAGGACCAGTCCGAGCAGCAGCCGCCGGGGCCCGCGGCCACGAAGCCAGGCTGAGAGCTTTTGCGCTAGAATCGCGAATCGCGCCTGAAACATGCGCTTCCCTTATGATTTACAAGCATTTTCTGCCGGCAGCTTAGCAGAATCCGGGTGGCTGGAAAACCGGTTTTTTGTAACGTGAAATAGCGCAAATGACCACGATTGACCAACAAGTCGAAATTATCTGCCGCGGTTGCGACGAGCTGCTGCGCGAGCCTGAATTGCGCGAAAAACTCGCTGCCGGCCGGCCGCTGCGGATCAAGGCCGGATTTGATCCGACTGCGCCGGACCTGCATCTGGGCCATACGGTTCTGATCAACAAGCTGCGCCAGTTCCAGGAGCTTGGCCATCATGTGCTGTTCCTGATTGGCGACTTTACCGGCATGATCGGCGACCCGACCGGCAAGAACGCGACGCGTCCGCCGCTGACGCGCGAGGAAATCGCGCGCAACGCCGAAACCTATACTGAACAGGTATTCCGAATTCTTGATCGCTCCCGTACGGAAGTCGTGTTCAACTCGACCTGGATGGATCGCATGAGCGCGGTTGACATGATCAGGCTCGCGGCGTCACACACCGTTGCACGCATGCTCGAACGCGATGATTTTTCAAAACGATATCGTGCCAATCAGCCTATCGCGATCCATGAATTTCTTTATCCGCTGGTGCAGGGCTACGATTCCGTTGCCCTGAAGGCGGATGTCGAGCTTGGTGGCACCGACCAGAAATTCAATCTGCTGATGGGACGTGAATTGCAGAAGCACCATGGCCAGCCGCCACAGTGCATATTGACCATGCCCTTGCTTGAAGGACTCGACGGTGTGAACAAAATGTCGAAGTCGCTCGGGAACTATGTCGGCATCCAGGAGCCGGCCGTGGAAATTTTCGGTAAATTGATGTCGGTGTCCGACGAATTGATGTGGCGTTATATCGAACTGCTGTCGTTCGAGCCGTTGGAAGTGATACGCCAGTGGCGTGCCGATGTGGCGGGCGGACGGAACCCCCGTGAAGTAAAAGTGGCTTTTGCCCAGGAAATCGTCAGCCGTTTTCACGGGGCTGGTGCCGCGCAACATGCGCTTGCGGATTTCGAAGCGCGTTTCAGGCAACATGAGATTCCCGAAGACATTGCCGAAGTTAAGCTCGCCGCCGGCGCGGAGGGTTTGCCGATTGCGATGGTGTTAAAGCAGGCCGGGTTGACGGCCAGCACATCCGATGCGCTGCGCATGCTCGCACAGGGTGGCGTAAAAATGGATGGGGAAAAGATCAGCGACAAATCGCTCAGGCTTGAGCGTGGTGTGAGTGTCGTATTGCAGGTCGGCAAACGCAAATTCGCGCGGGTCAGTCTCGACTGAGAAACCGGCGCGGGCCGAGGCAGTGACTAACCGGGTGTTTGTAGCGCTGCAGCAGTCCCCGCAGTGCCATATCGGCGCATGAACGCCGTGTCAATGCGGTTCTTCCAGCGCCATACCCATGCACCGCCGAACGCTATCGGCCCGTAAGAAGCGATGGCATAGCGATTGCCGGTGCTGATCAACGCCAGGGTCGTATTCTGCGGCCGATAGGCCACCAACGGTTCGTCGCGCAACGCGTGCCGCAGGTTTGCCGAGAGCGGAGGTCCCTGGCGAACCGCATAGACACCGGATTTGGGGCGTGGCGTCGCTACCATCGCAGCGACGTCGCCGGCTGCAAAGACGTCGTCATGAGAAATCGACTGCAAATACTCATTTACGGCGATGAACCCCGCCGCGTCGGTTGCGAGCCCGCTCGTGCGCGGCCACTCCGGGGCTGCGGCGCCGGTCACCCACAGGACGTGGTCGGTGGGTACCTCTGTGCCGTCACGCAGCAACAATCGGTCGGCGCGCGCCTCCTGCACCGGTGAATTCAGTCTCACGACGATGTTGCGCTGGCGCAGGATGCGGGCAAGACGTCGTCGGACGCCCTCAGGATGGGATGGAAGTATCGCGGAGCCGTCGCCGATAATCGATATCCGGGCACGGCCGCCGTCGGCGCGCAGGCGATGCTCCATGGCAAGCGCCAGTTCTATGCCGCCCGCACCGGCCCCGACGATTGCGAATTCCAGGGTTCCAGCAGTCTGCCGCGCAGCTTTTTGCATTTCGCGCCACGCATCAAGGAACGGCGCTACCGGCTTGACCGGTGTGCCGTACCGGTCAGCTCCCGGAATGTTCGCGGTGACCGGGGTTGAACCCGTGTCCACTGAAACGACGTCGAAGTACTGTTCCGTGCCGTTGGTGCAGCGTACCCTGCGATGCGTAATATCGATGCTTTCTACCGTGCACTCCTGGTGCGCCACTCCGGCATGCCGGCACAGCGCCTCAAGGTCGATGTGGCAGTCTTCAAAGCGGTAATGCCCGGCAATGAATCCCGGCAGCATGCCCGAATAGGGCGTATGGCGGTCGGGACTGACCAGCGTCATTGTCACGCCGGGTTCAGGAGAGAGGCCCCAGCGGCGGATGACTTCAACATGGGTGTGACCGCCGCCGATCAGCAGCAGGCGGCGGGTCATGCGCGCTGAATCGATATCAGCGCCAACGTTTGCCGGCCCGGCGGCATCAGCGGGTTTTCCATACCTCTTTCAAGCGCTCGGCGCGACCGCAACTCGTTTTGTAATACTTGTAGCGCAGCGGATTCTTCTTGTAGTAGTTCTGGTGATACTCCTCCGCCGGCGTGAATTCGCTGGCACGGGTAATCAAAGTGTGGATATCGCCGGAAAACGGTTTGTTCTTCAGCAATTTTGCCTTCGACATCTCCGCGGCCTTGCGCTGATCGTCGTCATGATAAAAAATTTCGCTGCGGTACTGTGATCCATGGTCGCAAAACTGGCCATTGGCCTGTGTCGGATCAATGTTGCGCCAGAACGTATCGAGCAATTGCGCGTAAGTCACTTTGGCGGGGTCGTAGATCACTTGCAATACTTCGTTGTGGCCGGTGCCGCCGCTGGAGACCTGGTTGTACGTCGGGTTCTTGGTGTGTCCGCCCATGTACCCCGAGGTTGTCGAGATCACGCCGGCCACCTGGTCAAAAGCCTCTTCAACGCACCAGAAGCAGCCGCCGCCAAAAGTGGCAACAGCCGTCGCCGCCGCCGGTGCCGCACTTTTCACGGGTGTAGCGGGTTTTGCCGGCTGGGCGTAAATCAGCGCGGGCGTCAACGCAGCGCACAGCAATGCCGTGCGCCAGAAAATACCTTTCAAAATCATGGACATCATTTGTTTCTCCCGGTTAAAACGAGTATATCGGATAATTCGATTTCAGCAGCCCGGTACACCGGGCCATGTTCATTAGTGGAGAAAGCATGCGTCGCATTACACTTACGCAGTATCTGGTCGAGCAGCAGCGGGAAAAAGGGGTTGTTTCAGGCGAACTGCGATTGCTGATTGAAGTGGTTGCACGCGCATGCAAATCGATCAGCAACGCGGTCAGCAAGGGTGCGTTGACGGGCCTGCTGGGCGGCGCCGGTACGGACAACGTGCAGGGTGAGGCGCAGAAGAAGCTCGACGTCATTTCCAACGAAGTGTTGCTGGAAGCCAATGAATGGGGCGGACATCTCGCCGCGATGGCTTCGGAGGAAATGGAGCATCCGCACCAGATTCCGAACCGCTATCCGCGCGGCGAATTCCTGCTGTTGATTGATCCGCTGGACGGCTCATCGAACATCGACGTCAATGTTTCGGTCGGCACCATCTTTTCGGTGTTGCGTTGCCCCGAAGGCGTCAAGGACCCCGACGAAAAGGCTTTTCTGCAACCCGGGGCAAGACAAGTGGCCGCGGGATTTGCAGTTTATGGACCATCAACGACGCTGGTGCTGACTGTAGGCAATGGGGTCGCGGGATTTACCCTCGACCGCGAGATGGGCAGCTGGGTGCTGACCCAGCCGAAAATCGAGATTCCTGTCGATACCGCGGAATTTGCGATCAACATGTCGAACATGCGCAATTGGAGCGCGCCGGTGAAACGTTATATCGACGAGTGCCTTGCCGGCAAGAATGGTCCGCTGGGTAAGGACTACAACATGCGCTGGGTAGCCTCAATGGTTGCCGACGTGTACCGGATACTGACGCGCGGCGGCATATTCATGTATCCGCAGGACGCGAAACACAAGGAAGGGCGGCTGAGGCTGCTGTACGAGGCGAGCCCGATGTCATTCATCGTCGAGCAGGCGGGCGGTGCTGCGACCAACGGCCACCAGCGCCTGCTCGATGTGCAGCCCGAGAGGTTGCACCAGCGGGTGGGCGTGATACTGGGCTCGCGCAACGAAGTGGAGCGGGTCAGCGGGTACTACAAGCCGGCGGACTAGGCATGCCCGGATCGGGTGCGGCCGGCACCTGTTCGGGACAGGTCCGGTCGCGCATGCGGTATTTTCGGAGAGGAGCGAGCCATGTCTGCTGAAGGCGTGAATATGGACGGTCGCGAAACAGCCACGCTGGGTGGCGGATGCTTCTGGTGCCTGGAAGCGGTCTACGAAGGGCTGCAGGGCGTTATTTCCGTCGAATCCGGATATTGCGGTGGAGAAACCCGGAATCCCACGTATGAAGACGTTTGCGGCGGCGAGACAGGGCATGCGGAAGTCGTGCGTGTGATTTTCGATCCCGCGGAGATTGGCTATGCCGACATCCTCGATGTATTTTTTGCCATTCACGACCCGACGACGCTGAACGCACAGGGCAACGACGTCGGCACACAGTATCGTTCGGTGGTTTATTTCCATTCGCTGGCGCAGAAGAGCGCGGCCGAAGCAGCCATCCGTCGCCTGACCGAGGCCAAGGCGTACGCCCGCCCCATCGTCACGGAGATTGCACCCGCGCCGGAGTTTTACGGTGCCGAGCAGTACCATCGGCAGTATTTCAGAAACAATCAGCGTCAGCCGTATTGCCAGTACGTGGTTTCGCCCAAAGTTGCCAAGTTCCGCAAGCAATTTTCCGGCCGGCTGAAGAAATAATCCGTCCCGGCGCCATGGCGGGTGGAGTGCCTGCTATTCCTCTGCGTGCAGCCGGCGCCGCGCAGCTGCGACAATCGCCTGCGCCAGCTTAAACAGGGTCAGCGGCGCGGAACCTTCGGCCTTGTTGTTGGCGATGATCGTACATTCCTGGTTCGCCGCCAGCGTGGCCATGCACAACTGGGCGATCGAGTCCCGGGTGGCGCTGTCTTCGTCGACCAACTGGTCGAACGGCGTGAAGCGCGCCTTGGCTTCTTCGTAGCTGTAGCCTGACTGCAGATTCCAACGCACGACCAGCGGTCCCGGCCCGAACCCGGACATCGCGACAGCCTGAGCGGCGACGGGCGGCATCCGTGGATGTACGCTGACGCAATAGCGCACTGCTGTTTCCTTCAACGTGGCGAAAAATCGCCGGGTAATCACCCGGTCGTCGCGCATCTCGACCGCGTAAAGCGGACCGGACGGCAATTGTTCAAGGAATTCATGCAGCTGCGCAATGAACCGCTCCGGGGCTCTGGTCAGCGTGCGACCCAGCGGCGGAAACTGGAACAGCAACGGCCCGATTTTGTCACCCAGTCCCTCGCGGGCCGGCCCGATAAACTGTTCGATCGCGTAAGCGGCGTCCAAGAACAGGGCGTTGGCCTTGCCGCGAACGCCCCCTTCTCCGTGCAGCCATGGACTGGTCAGCACACCGGGTGCCTTGATGACGAAACGGAAATGCTCCGGCGTCTGTCGCGCGTATATGGCGTACTGGCGCGCCGTCAAAGGCGCGTAGAACGATCGGTCAACCCCGACGGCGCTGAACAGCGGGTGCCGCGCGTAGGCAGCGAGGCCGTAGCGCGACAGATCGCCCGGTGTTTCTGTGTTCTCCCAGACGATGCCTCTCCACCCGGGAAAATGCCAGGATGAGGTGCCGAGACGCACGCCGGAGGGCAACTGGCGGGCCAGGTCGCGGATCTCGGGCGCCACCGGTGCCGCGGCAATTTCTACGGCGCGGTGCGGTGTGCCGGTGTTCCGGTCAACCTCGAACAGGGAGAGTTGTCGTTTCATGACGGGACCGGGCTACCAGTAGACGCGCGCCATGTCGTCACCGCGCGGCGACGCCAGGGCACTTGTGTTCGTGTCGCGGTTGCTGCAGATACACAATTCAAGTTCCTCGACTAGGTCATTGATTTGCTTCTGCTCTTGTGCGGCGAACCTGCTGCCAGAAACAGCGTCAGGGGGTTCGCTATTGTGCAGGGAGTCGGGTGCGGATTCAAACGAATCGCGTTTTTACTGGTCCCGTGTTGGTACGCACTGACTTTTTTCCCCTGCTGTACGCGCCACTTTTCCCTCTGGAAAACGTTGACAAAGGCGTTTTCCCTCGGCATTCTCTCGTCACCGTGCTTATCACGGCTAAGCAGACTAACCTTACCCTTTCCAGACGAACAACCTATACGGGAGAACCATCGATGGCTGCAAAGAAAAAGGCTACCAAGAAACCCGCCGCAAAGAAAAAGAAAAGCGGTGCCAAGCGCAAACCCAACGCCGCATTCATGAAGCCGATGCAGCCGAGCGCAGCGCTCGGCGCAGTGATTGGCAATGGCATGATGCCGCGCACTGAAGTCACCAAAAAAATCTGGGCGTACATCAAGCGTCACGGGCTGCAGGACAGCAAGAACCGCCGCAACATCAACGCCGACGAAAAATTGAAAGACGTTTTCGGTGGCAAGAAGCAGGTGTCGATGTTCGAAATGACCAAGCTGGTCAACAAGCACCTGAAATAATCTGCTGTTACGACAGTGTGAAAACGGGGCGCTCAGGCGCCCCGTTTGCTTTCTGCAGCCACGATAGGGTGCATTTGGGTTTTAACGCTGGCCTCGTACCCATCGTTTTATTTTTTGCCCGTATAAGCAGCGCCGATGAACAACGCCGCTGCCATTGCCCAGAATACCGGCGTCATACCCAGCGTCGCGCCGACGACGCCAAACAGCAGGGGAATGCCCGCCTGAGTCAGGTTCAACAGGAAGGTGCGCACGCCGACCACTTCGCCGCCGCGCCCCGGTGGCGCGGTGTTGTAGAGCACCGCCATGATCATCGGTTGAGTCCCGCCTATCGCCAGCCCCAGCATGAACGCGACTGCCATTAGCGCCGGTACCTGATCGATCAGCGGGAACACCGTCATGGCCACACCCGTTGCCAGCATGCCTGCGATCAGTAGCGGCCATTCGCGCAGCCGGTGCACAATCAGCGGCAGCAGCACCCGCACCAGGAAAATCGCGGCGCCGAATGAACCGAGGATCAGCCCGATAATTGATGCCGACAGTCCCAGACGTGTGCCATGGATGGGCGTGACAAACATGAAGAGATCCCACGCCATCGACAGCGCCGCGCTGGTGACGAACGCGCGACGCAGATCGCGGATGTGGAACAGGTCGATCAATCGTCTGGGTTGCGCAATGCCTTGCGCCGGAGACGGCAGCACGGTCAGCGTGACCTGCCGGGTCAGCATCAGGACAATGGCGGTTGCTGCGCTGGCACCGAGCAACAGGAAGGTCAGCCGGTGCCCCACCAGGTCGATGGCAAAGCCGGAAAGTGTCGGTCCGAGGAATCCCGAAGTCGAGAACGCCAGCGCCAGCAGGGAGAAGTTGCGCGCGCGCTGCTCCGGCGTACCGAGTTGGCCGGCAACATGGTTGACGCAGATCTGGACCAGCATGAACCCGCCGCCGGCAATTACGCTTACGACGAACAGCGTCTCGATGCGCGGCACGGCGACTGCGAGCAGCATGGCGCCGAGCATGATGCCGGCGCCGATGAGCAGCGGTTTACGCACGCCGATCCGGTCTATGGTGCGCCCCCAGCCCACTGAAAACAGCAATGGGATGGCAGCGAGCAGGGATATCAGGATGCCGACGGTCAGCGCGGTTGACTCCAGATGCAGTGCGAACAGCGAAAGCGTCACGCGACAACCGGCAAAAGTCAGATGCAGCAGTATCGTCAGTAACAGGACGAACCGGATGGTCATGTCGCAGACTGCTGTGATGGCTTGCTTGGACGTGCCCACGACACCATGGCCACGCCGGCACAGGTGATCGCGATGCCCGCCAGCGAGATTGCCGTCGGCACCAGGCCAAACATGACCAGTTCCAGCGCCACCGCGAATATCGGGGTCAGGTAAATCAGACTGGTGACCTTGGTCGCCTGGCCACGCCGCATCAGCGTGTGAAAGGCATTCACGGCCAGTATCGAAGCGCCGATCACCAGAAACACGATGGCGCCGGCCAATGTCCATGACCAGTGCACAGCGGCACCCTCGACCAGCCAGGCCAGCGGTGCCAGCACTACGATGGTCGCTATGAATTGCAGTAGTGCTGCCGAGCGCAGGTCGACCGCGGGGCAGTACTTGCGCTGGTACAGCGTCCCTGCAGTAACACCGGCAAGCGATATCGAAACCGCGACCAGCGCGCCCAGCGTGGCTTCACGCACGTCGATCTTGTGCCATACGATCAGCGTTACGCCGGCAAGGCCGATGGCGGTGCCGAGCCATTGCCGCAGACTCAGCCGTTCGCCCATCCAGCGCCCGGCAATGATGGCCGTCAGCAGCGGCTGTATCGACAACAGGACCGCCGTAATCCCCGCGGACATGCCCAGATACTGCGTGTAATGACTGCCGCCCAGATGCACAGCGTGCATTAGCAGGCCGGCAATGAGAATATGGCGGAGTTCATCGCGGCTCGTCGGCCAGCGCGGTTTATAGATCAGGATGATCGGGATCAGGCACATTATCCCGAAGGCGAACCGCAGCGTAAGGAACGTGAATGGCGCTGCGTGCTGCAGGCCGATCTTGGTGGCGAGAAAACCCGAACCCCATACGGAGACGAAATACCATGCCAGCAATGAATCATAGGCACGGGGTGAAAGCGGAAAACCCAAGATGGCGGGGTGGGGCGAAGAGTGGGTGGCGGGAGCGTTCAGTATAGCGTGGTGCAGCGGCGGTACAGGCCCCGGTGCGAACCACCGGCATCACGTTTTGAGCGTTACGTCGTAACATTACCGATACGGAGGTGGCTATGAAATGGAATCTGCGGTCCGCGAGGCCGCTGATGCTGGTGCTTGCCTTGTTCGCAGTATTGCAGGGTTGCGCAACCAGGAATGTGGTGTCGGACAGGCTGGATGAGCAGTTGATGCTGCGCGGGAACGACCCGGTCGCTTATCAGGTACTGGACCGGGCAATGCGCGGCGACCCGCAGATCAAGGCGCAGTACGACGGTGTGACGTACCGCTTTATCAGCGAGGAACACCGGCGGCTGTTCGTGGCGGCGCCGCATAAATACGTGCCCGCGTACGGCGGCTTCTGCGCCAGCGGCGCGCCGTACGCCCTGAAGGCCAATATCGGGGCCGAAACCTTCAAGATCGTCAACGGGCGGCTTTATCTGTTTGGCGGACCGCGTTCACGCCGGCACTGGGAAATGGACCAGCAGAAAAACATCGAACTCGGGGACTGGTACTGGGAACATGAAACCAAAGACCGGCCGTTTCGTCCGCAGAACTGGTACCGCTATACCTTCCGGGTGCAGCACTACAAGACCGATGCTGAACTCGAAGCCGAGTGGCAGCGGCGTTACGGCAAACCGTAGCCGCAGCCGGGCCCGGATCAGGGGGCGAGCCGGCGGATGGACCAGCGCCCGCTGTCCCGCGTATACAGCAAACGGTCGTGCAGGCGGTTGGGCCGGCCTTGCCAGAATTCGACCGCAACCGGCTGGAGGCGGTAGCCGCCCCAGTGCGGCGGACGGCGCGGGGCATCGCCGTGATGCTCTATTGCTGTGGCAAACTTCTGCTCAAGTTCGGCGCGGCTGTCGACAACCTCGCTTTGCGGTGATGCAATCGCAGCGTGACGGCTGGGCAACGGCCGGCTGGCGAAGTACTCATCGGATTCCGCGGCGCTGATCTTGTCCACTGTGCCCTCGATGCGCACCTCGCGCTCCAGGTCGCTCCAGTGAAACACCAGCGCCGCCCGCGGGTTGGCCGCGAGTTCCAGCCCTTTGCGGCTGCGGTAATTGGTGTAAAAGACGAAACCGTCGGCATCGATGCCCTTGAGCAGCACGATACGTGCCGATGGCGTGCTGTCGGTCCCGACCGTTGCCAGTGTCATCGCGTTTGGCGTGTGCAGTTCTGCGCGCAATGCCTCGTCGAACCAATGCTGGAACTGGCGAAACGGATCGGCAGCGAGATCGCTCTCGTTGAGGCTTTCGCCCCTGTACTCTCGACGTAGTGCAGCTATGCTCACGACAGAACCTTCCGGAATGACGACGCGTCTATTCTAGCGCGCAGTCCCGGCGATGCTGCTGAATTGCCGCTATTTGACCAGCATCACCGGCAGATCCGTCAGATGCACGGTCCTGTTGGTCACTGATCCGAGGAGCAGACTCGAGGCGGCGCCGAGGCCGCGGGTGCCCATGACGATCAGGTCACAGCGATAGCTGTTGGCATAGTGATTGATGAGTTCTTCAGGCTGCCCGATTTCGATATGCTCCTGCGATTTTACGCCGGCCTTGCCGAGCGTCTCCGCGGCCAGTTTTAGCGCGAGCTGGACGTTATTCAGTGCAGACTCCTTCGGCGCGCCGCCGCCGGGCTTGTCGCGCCGCAATTGGTCACCGAAGCCGGCTGGCGGTATCACTGTCAGCAGTATGGCCTCCGGCGGGCTGGTCATTGCCGCAGCCAGTGTCACGACTTGTTCGACAGCACGTTTTGCCGCTGCCGATCCGTCAAATGGAACCAGGATTCTTTGCATGCATTTTCCTTGGCAAAACCGGGCGTGTAATCCATGCGCCGGAGCGTTCATCCTGCCCGCGCGAAAGGACCTGCAGCTTGATCCTGATCAACTGACGGCTATATGAGGCGTGGTGTTCGACCCCGGGCATCGTAAGCAGGCCGATTACTGCTGCCGGAAACTAAGGCAGCGGAATAAACTCAGTTTCGCCGGGAACCCCGGGGAACTCCTGATTGCGCCAGCGTGTGCGTGCCTCCTCGATCAGTTCCTGGCTGCTGGCGACAAAATTCCACGAGATGTGGCGATCACCGTCCACTGGCGCACCGCCGAACACCATGATGCGTGCAGCAGTGACGGTTTCGATGGTTACCTGTGCTCCGGCGTCGAATACGGCGACGGTATGCGGCATCACCGCCGTACCCGCGGCCTGGACCTCGCCGTTGACGACATAAATTGCACGTTCGGCGTATTCGGTCGGCAGTTCGAATCGGGCCTGTCCCTGGGCCGTTATCGCGCCGTAGAACATCGGCGAGAATATTCTGACGGGCGAGCGTTGTCCCCAGCATTCCCCGGCGATCAGGCGCAGTTCGGCATTTGCCCACTGCACCACCGGCAGCGAGGCCCTGGGGTGGTGGGAAAACGCGGGGTCGGTGCGTTCATCCTTTTGCGGCAGCGCAATCCAGGTCTGAATGCCGTGCAGGCCGCGCGACTGGTTGCGCTCGTCCGCGGGGCTGCGCTCGGAATGCACGATGCCACGACCCGCCGTCATCCAGTTGACGTCGCCGGGCGTGATGCGCTGTTCGTAGCCGAGGCTGTCGCGGTGCATGATCGCGCCTTCAAACAGGTAGGTCACCGTAGCCAGGCCGATATGCGGATGCGGCCGAACGTCGATGGCCTGTCCCGGGGAAAGCCGTGTCGGACCCATGTGATCAAAGAAAATGAACGGGCCGACCATTTTCCGGGTTGCTGCAGGTAGCAGGCACCGAACCTCGAAACCATCGCCGAGATTCTTGGTATGTGCTTTGAGCGTCTGGTGGATCATGCAGGTGGTTTCCCGGCAGCGGGACTTTTTTCGCCAACGCGACGGAACCGGGCGCTGTGCTCGCCTGCGGCGAGGATCAGCAAGCCGTCGTCGATGCGGAAATAGGGCTGATCGCGCAACAGTTTGAACAGCCGGGACTCAAAGGCGCCGGCGGGCTCCGGACAGGCGCGTCGCGTCGTCGCGAGCATTCCGACCTGCATCCTGCCATCTACGGAGCGCACTTCCGCATTCGCAGTATTGCAGCCGCCAAAGGCCGACACGCGGCCGTCGTCGAACTTCAGCGTGGCGCGCGGCAATCCGGGCATACGGCCGATGTCGATGAAACTGGAGCTCGTCATCTCCCAGTGGCCCGTGGGCAACGGGATCGGTTTGTCCACGGTTGCGCAGGAGGCTATGACAAGCACCGTAAAAGCGGCGCAAATACGTTGCAGAAATTTGATCGGCATCATGTCGTATCGATTGGTGTTGCGGCAGGAACCTGATTATAGACCGCGTCATTTGCGGGGAATTCCGTAAAGCCGCGGGCGCTATAATCAGAGCTCTATCTATTGAGGAAATGACATGGCCCGACTTGACGCCCTGCCACTGAACGCCGTTCCCGAATTGGCGGATTCGTGGAAAGCCTACGAAAAATCGCTGGGATTCGTGCCCAACAGCGTGTTGATCATGCAGCGCAAGCCCAAGCTTGTAAAAGCGCTTGCAGGACTGGCTTCCGCGGTCTGGGATCCGCAGGGCGAAGTCACGGTGCCATTCAAACGTCTGCTGGCCTATGTCGCCAGCAAGGCCCACGGGTGCCATTATTGAATGGCCCACACTGCCGGGGCGGCGCTCCGGCTGGGCATAGACGAAAAGAAATTCGATGCCATCTGGGAATACCGGTCCAGTCCGCTGTATTCCGAGGCCGAGCGCGTTGCGCTGGATTTTTCGATTGCTGCGGCCTCCCAGCCGAATGACGTGAGCGACGAACTCTTCGCGCGCATGAAGCAGCACTGGAATGAGGGCCAGATCGTTGAAATCCTCGGTGTGATTTCAATGTTCGGATTTATGAACCGCTGGAACGATTCGATGGCGACGCCGCTGGAGGAGGAGCCGGTCGAGGTCGGCGAAAAACATCTGGCCAAACGCGGCTGGAACGTGGGCAAGCACAAAGGTTGAGGCGGTCGCGTTATTTGCTGCGTTCGCGCAGGAATTCGCCGAGGATACGTGCGGTGTGCGAGCGTGCAGATTTTGTGACGATCTGCGCCGGCGCACCTTCGGCAACGATGCGTCCGCCGCCGTTGCCGCCTTCGGGACCGAGGTCGATGATCCAATCGGCTTCGGCCATCACGTCGAGGTTGTGCTCGATCACCACCACCGAATTGCCCGCGTCGACCAGACGATGCAGCACGTGGATCAGCTTTTCGACGTCGGCCATGTGCAGCCCCACCGTCGGCTCGTCGAGCACGTAGAGCGTGTGTTTCTGTGCGCCGGCGCGGCCCGGCCGCGCGCCGGCATCGTCACCGTCGACGCGCACTTTCGCGAGCTCGGTCACCAGCTTGATGCGCTGGGCTTCGCCACCCGACAGCGTCGGGCTTTGCTGACCCAGCGTCAGGTAACCGAGGCCGACGTCCTGCAGCAGCCGCAGTGCGTGGTGAATGCCGGAATGCGCGGCAAAGAAATCGACGGCTTCGTCCACCGACAGCGCCAGCACATCGCCGATCGATTTGTCCTTGAAGCGCACCGCCAGGGTCTCGGCATCGAAGCGCGCACCGCGGCACACGTCGCACGGCACTTTCACATCGGGCAGGAAACTCATCTCGATCTTCTGCACGCCCTGACCTTCGCAGGCCTCGCAACGGCCGCCTTTGGTGTTGAACGAAAACCGGCTGGCGGTGTAGCCGCGCATGCGCGCCTCCGGCGCCTCGGCATACAGGCGGCGGATCGTGTCCCAGAAGCCGACATAAGTCGCGGGGCACGAGCGCGGCGTCTTGCCGATCGGTGTCTGGTCGACCTCGAGTACGCGGCCCACGGCCTGCCACCCGACAATGTCCTCACAACCTATTGTTTTTATTGATGTTTTTGATTCGCCGCCGACGAGGCGAACCAGATTCGCATGCAGCACATCGCGCGCCAGTGTCGACTTGCCCGAGCCCGACACGCCGGTAATCACTGTCAATCGTCCCAGCGGTACGCGCGCATGCATGCCTTGCAGGTTGTGCAGCCGGGCGTTGCGGATTTGCAGCGCCGGCGTTTTGCGATCGACGCTGCGCGCCGGATGCAGCGGATGCCGTAACGGCTGCGCCAGAAAACGTCCGGTCACCGATTGCGGATTCTTTTGCAATTGCGCGGCTGTGCCGGCAGCAACGACTTCGCCGCCGAGCCGTCCCGCCCCCGGTCCGAGATCAATCACATGATCGGCGCGACGGATGGTGTCTTCGTCGTGCTCAACCACGATCAGGGTATTGCCCTTGGTCTGCAGCTTCGCCAGGGTGTCGAGCAGGATGCGGTTGTCGCGCGGATGCAGACCGATCGTCGGTTCATCGAGGATGTAGGCGACGCCGCGCAGGTTGGAGCCCAGCTGCGCGGCAAGGCGGATGCGCTGGGCTTCACCACCGGACAGCGTGGGTGCTGCGCGGTCGAGTGCGAGATAACCGAGGCCTACTTCATCAAGAAACGACAGCCTGCTGCGGATTTCCGCGACGATGTCACGTGCAATCGCGGCTTCGCGGCCGCTGAACGATACCGATTTAAATTCTGCTGCGAGTTTCGTTACCGGCATTGCGGCGAGTTGTGCAATTGACCGCTTGCGGTAACGTACCGCCAGCGCGGTCGGATTCAACCGCTGGCCGGTGCAGTCCGGACACGGCTCATCGACTTCCAGCCAGTTCAGCCATGAATCCAGCACATGCTCCTCGGTGCCGGTTTTCTCGCGTTCTTCATCCCATTCCACGCGTTCCAATGACAGTCCGGTGCCGAAGCAGGTCGCGCACCAGCCGTGTTTGGAATTGTATGAGAACAGCCGCGGATCGAGCTCCGGAAAACTCCGGTTGCATGACGGGCAGGCGCGCTTCACCGAATATGCTACTTCGGTCAGCCGGAGGCGGCGGGCGTCCTTCTTCGCCATTGCATCCGCCAGCGTATCGAGGCCGCCCAGCACCTGCACGATGCCTTTGCCGTGTTCCAGGGCTGTAGCCAGTCCGGCGCGCAGCGTGGCTTCGTTCTCCGGCGTCACGCGAATGTCGGCCACCGGCAGTTCGATCGAGTGTTCCCTGAACCGCGCTAGCCGCGGCCACGGCGAGGTCGGAATGAATTCGCCGTCGACCCTGAGGTGGGTGTGGCCCTTGCCCGCGGCCCACTTGGCGAGGTCAGTGTAATAACCCTTGCGGTTGACCACCAGCGGCGCCAGCAGGCCGATGCGCTGGTTGCGATATTGCTTCATGATGCGCGCGGCAACCTGATCGATACGCTGCGGCTCGATGGCGACGTCGCAGTCCGGGCAGTACTGCGTGCCGAGTTTGACGTAGAGCAGGCGCAGGAAATGGTAAATCTCGGTCAGCGTCGCGACGGTGCTGCGACGCCCGCCGCGGCTGGTGCGCTGCTCGATTGCCACCGTCGGCGGTATGCCGTAGATCGCATCGACATCCGGCCGCGCTGCGGCTTGCACGAACTGGCGCGCATAGGCATTCAGCGATTCGAGATACCGGCGCTGGCCTTCGGCAAACACGATGTCAAACGCCAGCGTCGATTTGCCGCTGCCGGAGACGCCCGTGACCACAGTGAACTTCCCGCGCGGAATGTCGACGCTGATGTTTTTCAGGTTGTGCTCGCGCGCGTGGCTGACGCTGATGACTTCGGCGGGTTTGGCCGGTGCTGGCAATGACTTGGGTGCGGCCAGCGGCCGGCCCAGCGCCGCGGCATATTCGCGCAATGCCCTGCCGGTATGTGACTCCTCATGCGCTGCCACCAGATCCGGCGTGCCGCAGCACATCACCTTGCCGCCGGCATCGCCCCCTTCGGGCCCGAGGTCGATGATCCAGTCGGCGGCGCGGATGACATCGAGGTTGTGTTCGATGACGATCAGCGAGTGGCCGGCGGCAATCAGTTTCCGGAATGCCCCCAGCAGTTTGCGCACGTCGTCAAAATGCAGGCCGGTCGTGGGCTCGTCGAACAGGAACAGCGTGTTGCTGTCGCCGACGGCATTGCGGCCCCTGTTCGCGGCAGCGGCCAGAAAACCCGCAAGCTTCAGCCGTTGTGCTTCGCCGCCCGACAACGTCGGCACCGGCTGGCCGAGCTTGAGGTAATCCAGGCCGACATCGACCAGCGGTTGCAGCGCACGGGCGATATCCGGCGCATGGTTGAAAAATGCCAGTGCGTCGGCCACGGTCAGATCAAGCACGTCGGCGATCGATTTGCCTTCGAACGTGATCTCGAGGACCTCGGCGCGGTAGCGTCGGCCGTCGCAGTCCGGACAGCGCAGGTATACGTCGGACAGGAACTGCATTTCCACATGCTCAAAGCCGTTGCCGCTGCAGGTCGGGCAGCGGCCGGTGCCGGAATTGAAACTGAAAGTGCCCGCGGTGTACCCGCGCGACTGTGCCAGCGGCGAACTGGCGTAACGGCTGCGTACCGCATCGAAGGCGCCGACGTAGCTTGCCGGATTCGAGCGCGTGGTGCGGCCGATCGACGACTGGTCGACCATCACCACGTCATTGATATCGCCGGCGCCGTAGAGTGACTCGTGCCGGCCGGGGGCCTCGGTCGGCTTGCCGTGTGCCTTGCGCAACGCCGCGTAAAGCACATCCTGCACCAGCGTCGATTTGCCCGAGCCCGAGACGCCGGTCACGCAGGTCAGACGCCCCAGCGGAAACTCGACGTCGATGTTTTTCAGATTGTGCTCGGTCGCGCCGCGCAGCCAGATGCGCCGCGTGTTCTTCGTCACGGCGCGCGGGGTGCCGGCTCCGGCGGCGTGCAATTCGCCCGACAGATAACGCCCGGTGATCGAATCCTTCGTCTGCATGATGCGCGCCGGAGAATCGAAACCGACGATTTCGCCGCCGCGGGTGCCCGGTCCCGGCCCGATGTCGAGCAGGCGGTCGGCCGCAAGCATGACCTGCGGGTCGTGTTCGACCACGACCAGCGAGTTGCCGGCATCGCGCAGCTTGTGCATCACGCCGATGACACGGCCCATGTCGCGCGGATGCAGGCCGATCGACGGTTCGTCGAGCACGAACAGCGTGTTCACCAGGGACGTGCCGAGCGCGGTTGTGAGATTGATCCGCTGCACTTCGCCGCCGGACAGCGTGCGCGACTGCCGGTCCAGCGTCAGATAACCCAAGCCCACCTGGTTCAGGTAGTCGAGCCGCGTGCGGATCTCGCCGACCAGCATGTCGGTGGCTTCATCGAGCGGCTGCGGCAGTTCCAGTGCATCGAACAACAGTTTGGTGCGTTCCAGCGGCAGCAACACGATGTCGTGCAGGGTCAGGCCCGGCAATGCGGCGAGTTGGGCGTCACTGCAGGCCACACCCTCGGGCTTGAAGCGCGGCCGCTGGCCCATTGCCGCATTGGCATTTTCAGTGGTGCCCACGCGCCACAGCAGCGCATCGGTCTTCAGCCGTGCGCCGCCGCAGGCCGCGCATTCCGTGTAAGCGCGGTACTTGGACAGCAGCACGCGCACATGCATCTTGTAGGACTTGGTTTCGAGCCACTTGAAAAACCGCGCTGCGCCGTACCATACGCCCGGCCATGATTTGCGCCAGCTCACCCATTCCGGTTCGCCGTCGAGTACCCAGCGTTTGTGCTTTGCCGGGAGTTCGCGCCACGGTGTGTCAATCGGAATGCCGCGTTTTTTCGCGTAATTGATCAGATCATCCTGGCATTCCTTGTTTGACGGCGTCTGCCAGGGTTTGACTGCGCCGTCGCGCAGGGATTTCGATTCGTCGGGAATCACCAGCCCGTAGTCGATGCCGATCACGCGGCCGAAACCGCGGCAGGTGTCGCACGCGCCCAGCGGCGAGTTGAAGGAAAACAGACTGGGCAGCGGGTCGTGGTAA
>JAOUIN010000113.1 GCA_029883965.1 Betaproteobacteria bacterium | reverse complement strand
GACTGGAGGAAATTGCCCCGAACGGTTGTATGCCGTAGGCCTTGAACCGCTGGTAAGCGATCAGTGGCGACACGCCGACGGAATGCTGCGGATTCACCTTGAAAGCCGCCGTCGGCGCAATGATCAGCTGCGACAGGTCGACGCCCAGATTGCCCGTGCCGCACAGCAGGTTCGCCGGCACCCCGCTCGGTGCACCACCGGCACAGACACCGGCATCGAGCTGGCCGCTGGGATAATCGGTATTCATGCCGCCGTTGCCGTACACCGTCACCCCCAGCGACAGGTTGGGATTGATCATTTTGTTATAACCGAACTCGGGTATCAGGAAGTTTGTCGATTCATTGCCATCGGCCCTGCCATCGACAAATCCGGCTCCGCCGAAACTACCGGCACGGCTTGCTCCGCGGTCAGGACGGAAAAAATCCACGCCGATATCCACGCGATCCCCGACCCAGACCATGGTTGCCGGATTGTTGGCGCCGCCGAACGTATCGGTGGTCATCGCCGCCGATGCGCCGCCGCGCCCCTTGGCCTTCATGCCATAGCCATGCGAGAAGTAACCATCCGTTGCGCCGGCTGCTCCCGCAGTCAACGCGCCCGCCACTGCAGGGCAACCGCAGAAAACATCTTCTTTTGCGCCATGATCCCCTCCGGTTTTGAGTTACGTGATTTTTCTTTAATTACATGTACAGACTGACATCGGCTTCCTGCGCCATGGGCAGGAACGTCGCGGCACCGCAGTATTCCTTGACCTCCGGTATGAAGTCATCGTGCGTGAAGCCGAACAGATCAACGGTCATCTGGCAGCCGATCATGTTGACGCCGGCCTCCAGCGACAACGCACGCAATTCCCCGATTTCAGCGACACCGTTGTTGCTGATCGTCTGCTTCATCAGTGCAGTGGCCAGCGCCTCGTAACCCGGCACGGCGGCCTGAACGATATTGGGAATATTCCAGTTGATGGCCTTGAACCAGTCCGGTCCGAACGGCATTTTCATCGGCATGCCCGGATTGCCCAGCGGACTGACTTTGAGATGCCCGAGATCCTTGCGCAGCAACTGCAATCCGTAGAACGTAAAGAAAATCGAAACGTTCCAGCCCAGTGCTGCTGCAGTCGACGCCAGAATGAACGGCGGGTATGCCCAGTCCAGCGTACCCTTGGTCGCAATGATGGTCATCGACGGCGTGCGCTTGGCCTTGATGTCCGCGAGCTTCGCTTCGAGCTTTTCGTCGAGCACCGCATCGACGCGCTCGCGAATGTAAGCTTCGATGGAAGCCGGATCGAGATTGGTGCCCATGCTGCCTCCTTATGAACAATCAACGATTTCTGCGGCCACTGCGGGCCGCTTGAATCGGTACATACGAATTTAATGATATACCGAATTACACCAAGGGCGCAGCGTTTTTCTGCTGGACTGTGCTGGCGCGGCACCCGGGTGGACGGCCCGGGAAAGAAATTACAGTAACCCGTTGATTAATTTAATTAATTACGGGCTTCCGGGGCGTTACAGCCCTGCTTTGACGTCTTTGCCGTCCAGCTGCTGCTGAATTTTTGAGACATCACGCTTTTTCAGCGCAAACGGGAACGACAGAATGTCCGTCGGACTGGAATCGCCAAACGGACGATTGCACGCGGAAATATTGTCTTCCTTGCCGGGACAGCCCGAGGTCTGAAACGGCACGCCGGAACTGATCAGCGACTCGAGTTTGGCCTGCGGCACACCGTATTCGACCACGCGTCCTTCTTCGTCGAAGCGCATGTCGCGAAAATTCCCGCCGGCGTAATCGATGATGTAGCGCGCGAGTTGTACGCGCCGCCACTGCCCGCGATCTACCGGCGGCCAGTCCTCCATCAGCGAGCCCTTCTCCGGGAAAAACGCGAACATGTGATTGTGCCCGCCCATGTCGCGGATCTTCTGCGCAACCTCAAGGATCTCGCGCTCGGTCTCGCCCATGCCGCCGATCAGGTGCGCCCCGAATTTTTCAGGCCCGTAAACTTCCGCCGCCCATTCGATGGCGCGCCAGTAATGTTCGTACTTGTGCGGACTGTCCACACCTTTGCCGCGCGTGCGCTCAAAAATCTCCGGCGTCACCGCATCCAGCGCCACCGTGAATATGTCGGCACCCAGGTCGCGCATGCGGATGAGATCGTCTTTTTCCAGCGTCGTCGGATTGGACAGTATGGATACCGGCACCTGCGGCACGGCGCGCACCCATTGCTCGAGCAGCACGAACGTGTCTGCATTGGAATTCGGGTGCGTGATCATCGAAATGCACATGCGCTGGAACTGCCCCTTGTCGGCCCCCGCCTTCACGCGTTCGATCACCTCGTCATAGCGCGCGGTGGGCCAGTCAACGCGGATGAAATTGCGATCGGCATAGTCGCGCGCTTCCTCGCGGTGACGTGCCAGCCCGCAGTAGGCGCAATTGGCGCGGCAGCCTTCGGGGTAGGTGACCAGCAGGTTCAGGCAATGCGTGCACGCCGTGCGGTGCATCTTGCCCGCAACCAGCCCCAGCGTGATGGCCGCCGCCGTACTCATCTGCACGTACTCGGGCGAGCGCATTTCCGGCGTCTTGATGTGATAGTCCGGCCGGTAGAAACGGATCGGCTGTACGTTGTCGGCTATGGTATCCATGTGCTGTTATCCCTTACGGTTGATCCCGCATGTGTCTATCGTGCATCAATTCAAAAATCCAGGCTGTCCTGGATTGCGGCAATCCCGGCCTTCGCGCAAATGTCATCGCGATCACCACCCGGTGCACCGGACACGCCGATACCCCCGAGTAGCGAGCCTGCACCTTCGATGATCATGCCGCCGGCGACGACGACGACGCGCGGGCGGTAACGGATGCCGCTTTGCTGCATGCCCGGCTGGCTCACGCGATCGAGATCCACGGTATTGGTACGAAAAGTCATCGCCGACCACGCCTTGTCCGCGGCCATCTCCGGCGTGTGCGGGCCGGCAAACCGGTCGCGCAGCATCACCTGCGTGATTCCGCTGCGGTCCACCACCGCGACTGCGACCTGGAAGCCGTCATCGCGGCATTTCTTCATTGCGGCCTGCGCCGCTTTCAACGCCGTCTCCGGCGTCATCGCCTTGGTGGCGAATGTGGGCTCAGCACTCTGAACCAGTCCGGAATGCAGTACGCCGCTGATAGCTGCAATGTAACATATTGATTTAATTGATATTTTCATAATACCTCCGATCCGGCGCTGCTGCCTGGTCATCCGGTTGGTAATAGTCATCGAACGCAATCCAGCCACGCCGATGTATAGCGTCGTCATTCGCAGCCGCCGTATTCCACACGCGCGCAAGTTCAGCGCGACGCGCCACTGCACGCGCAAGCGACTCACCGAGTTGATCGCGCATGTCTTCTTCGTATTCCGCCAGCGCACCGGCGTCACCGGCGACATAGGCACGCGCGGCTTCAGCTGCGGCCTCGCCGCTCGCCACTCCTGCGGCAATGCCTGCGCCGGTGATCGGATGCGTCATTCCCGCGGCATCGCCAACCAGCAGGATTTCTGCCAGCGCCAGGCGTTCGCGCAACCCGCCCACCGGGATTGCGCCGCCGGTGCGCCCGAGTATCTGCGCGCCGACGCGCCCTTCCGCAACCAGCGTTGCGTGCAAGGCATCCAGCGGCGTTTTCATGTCGGCATCGATGTGCGCATCCATGCCCAGACCGAGGTTGGCTCGGTCGCCTTTCGGAAACAGCCAGGCGTATCCGCCGGGATAATCCGGCGACAGCCAGATGTCCGTGTCGCTAAACGGTCGCAGCAACGGCACCGTGTACTGTCGCGTATTGACCGTGGTCAGCAGCGGCAACCCGAGCAGACGCGCGACTGTCGAATGCGGGCCGTCTGCAGCAATCAGCACACGATAGCGTACGCGCCGCGCACCCGCGGCGCCTCTGATCTCCGCAATGCGCTGCCCGGGATCGAGGGCCGTCAGCAGGCTGGCCGTGTACACCACGGCACCCGCCGCAACGGCCGACTGCGCCAGCGCGCGGTCAAACGCCGCACGATCGACCATCAGTCCGGTGAACGGCGTAGCGGCAACCGCCCCGGACGGCAACACGCTTTTCATTGCGGTAATCCGCTGCGCCAGCACACTCCTGCCCTGCGCGTGACGCGACAGCGGCAACGGTATGAACTCCGCGCACTGCACCGGTGTGCCGATTTCCCGTTTGCGGTCTATGGCGATGACCTGCAATCCCGCCGCCGCAGCGGCCGCCGCCGCAGCGCCCCCGCCGGGCCCGAGGCCGACGACCAGCACATCAAAATCCTCGATGCTCATGAATTCGACGCCATCAGCGGCTGGCTCAGTGCCAGGCGCACCACGGCGACAAAATCCGCCGGCCTCAGCGTCAGCATGTCCACCTGCCGGCCGGCAAAAAACGACTCGATCTTGTGCTCCAGGCGATCCAGAGGCAGGTCGCGCAGCGCCGCTTCGAGGTCTGCGATGGAGCGGCGCGGATTGACGAAAAAATCGCCGGTGAACCAGACCTGACGGATCGTCATGGTTTGCCGGTCAAACGTAACCGCAACCCGCAGCAGTCCGCCGGGGAATTTCTGCGCAGCCTCAACGATGGGCATGTCGGCCGCGGGCCTGTTGATCAGCCCGACCCAGTCGGGGTGATCAATTTCGCGCAATGCCGCCTGATAACGCCGGTGCTCGGACAAGGTCAGATCGCCATCACTGAATTCGACACCGAACTCGCTCTCGAACGCCTCGACGATGTTGCTGCGCACGACCGATGCATCCGGCCGGCGGCCGAGCAGATCCTTCAGATTCGCCACACGTTCACGCGCAGATTCAATCGCCTTGTCCGACAGTTTCTCGGCCGGAATGCGCAGCACCCGCAGCATTTTCTCGACATCAAACTCGATCAACAGCGTGCCTTGAAACATCAGTGCATCGCCATCGAACGCGCCACCGGTGCCCGAGATCTTGCGGCCGTCGACCTCGATGTCGTTGCGCGGACGGAAGCGGGCATCTACCCCCAGCGCGCTGATCGCCGTCGCCGCGGCATGGCAGATGCGCTGTGAAATCACCTGCATGTCGGCGGTGCCCAGATCGCGCTTATGCAGATACAGCTCCCAGCCGATCTGGGTGTCGTCGAAATAGATCGCCCCGCCGCCGGTGATGCGCCGCTGAACCGCGATGCCCTGTTCGCGGCAGTAATCGAGATTGAGTTCCTGCTCGGCGCTCTGGTGGTATCCAAGCAATGCCGACGGCGTGAAGCGCAGAAAACGCAACGTGCTGGGGATTTCCTCGGCCTGGCGTGCCTCGAGCAATGCGCGGTTCAGCGCGATATTCTGCGCCGCTGGCCGCAGGCCGGTATCGATGACGCGCCAGTGGTTCACGCGCTCAGCCGGTCACAATCGGAATGCCGGCAAGTTTGCCGGTGGCGCGCGGGCGCGCGCGTTCCGCGGTGATCAGATCCTGCAGATCCACGCGCATACCTGAATCGCGCTCCAGCGCCATCACTTCATCACCCACCGCGATCGAACAGCAGGCCGGCGTCACGCGTACATCGCGTCCGAGTCGCACCGCCAGTTCGACCACGCCGTCTGCAGGATGGGCAATGCCGTTGAGTCCCGCCATCACGGCGTAGCTGTCGATTTCGGATTTGACGCGGCCCGGCGGCCGGGCACAACCCAGCAGCAACGGCATGTCCGGCAACCGCCGGCGCGCATTCATGAAAAACTGTCCGACCTGCCGCGCATCCGGCGTGATGAACGGCCGCTGCGCCGGCGCATAGAACGGCATCACCACCACCAGCACCAGCGCCGAAGGCTGATGGCGCGCCACGATTTCCAGCGCCTCCCATTCGCCCAGCAGGCGCCCGTAGTGCAGGCCGATGACGATATGCGGCACCACTTTCATCGAAGTTGCTGCCAGGCACTCCAGTGATCGCTCGAAGTCCGCGACGCTGCGTTTCAGGTGATAGACCTGCGAGATCGTATCCTGGGCACCGATGACGTCCATCATCGCCGCATCGATGCCTGCGTCTTCCATGCGCCCGGCAATGCTCTCGTCCACCAGGGCCGTATGCAGCGCGATCTTGAATGCCGGAAACGCGTTCTTGATCCGTCGCACCACCGGATAATAAGTATCGTATTCGACTTCGTTGCTGCGGTTGGATCCGCCGGTCAGCAGCATGCCCTGCGCACCCGCTGCGATCTGGTCATTGACCACCCGCCACAACGCCTCAGGCGTGCGCGCCGGTATCATCGGCTCGAGGATTTTCGCCTTGCAGTGATCGCAGGCCAGCGCGCACTCGCCGCCGGTAATCGACACTGCGGGCCACGCACTCTTGCCGCAACCGGCGAGTTCGGAAGTGGCATACGATTTGAACGTCGGCGTATAAAAATTGATACGCGGCTGCGCACCGATGCCCGCGCGCTCGATCTTCTCCACCAGCGTTGCGTCGAGCTCGACGCCATCGAGCGGCTCGATTCCGCCGGCGATGTTCATCCAGCTGCCGGTCATAGCCGGCGCTTCGGGGGCGTTCACTGGAGTCCGCAACCGTAACGCAGGCTACGCCCCGCAACCGGCAAAGCCGTCGGCATTCATCTTGGTCTCAAAGGCCGCCGCGACCGCACCACCGGTGATCAGCGCCGCGGAATCCGCATCCCAGTTGGCCGGTTTCATCTTGACCATCCAGCCGGAGCCATACGGATCGCTGTTAATCGTTCCGGGCGCCGATGACAGCGCATCATTGATGGCCACCACCTCGCCGGATACCGGCGCCTTGACCGGCCCCACCCATTTGCCCGACTCGACGGTAGCTGCCGACTTGTTCAGATCGACGCTGCGACCGACTTTTTTCGGAGTGCACGACACCACCTGCCCGGCCAGCGCCGCGGCATAGGCCGTCATGCCGATGGTGACGGTACCGTCACCTTCCTTGCGTGCCCACACGTTGGTTTCAACGTTGTAATACAGGTCATCCGGAATATTGCAGCCTTTTACTGAAGCCATGGTCAATCTCCTCCTGATAGCAAATCTCAAAAAAGCGTCAGAAAAACAAAACCTTGTCGGAGCTCAGGATCAGGTCAGCGAGTTCGCCGCCGCTCGACAGCTCATCGACTTCCGCGATCACGTCGTCCACTTCCATTTCATAACCCGGCATCGCCGGTCGGCACATGTAGAACTTTACGCCGGCCGCCTTGGCATCGCGCATGAATTCAACGATTGTCTTGCCACCATCCATCGCCGTCAAATGTTCAGGCACACCCTTCTGACACAGTTTGACCCCTTCCATCGTGAAAAACAGCTTCACGTCAGCATCCATCGAGGCCATGATAGCCGCCATATAGAACGGCGTTGCGCAGCGGTGACGCTGTGACGGGCCGCTGGTCATCACGATGACCACGGTCTTTTCCTCGTTATCCAGATAATGACGATCGTCGCTCATGCCGTCAGCCGCTTGCATGCTATGCCGTCGCGCTCACAGCGTGCCTGATAACCTGCCCAGGCCGCGTCACCGGTAAGCAGCGCGGCCAGCGCCTGGGCTGCAGGCTGTGTCGGTATGACCCGTGCAATCCACGCCTCGTACGGCTGGCTGTTCAGAATCTCGGGATGCTCCAGCACCTCTGTGTTGGCG
>JAOUIN010000112.1 GCA_029883965.1 Betaproteobacteria bacterium | reverse complement strand
TTCAGAAAATAGAACGCCAGCCCGAGCATGATGCCTACAAAAATCTTGCCGCCGACACCGCCCTGCCGGTTCTGAAAATACGCAAACGGCAGCGCCAGCACCATCATCACCACCACCGCGACCGGATACAGCAGCTTGATCCACAAGGCGATCTCATAGCGTAACGCCTTCTGCCGGTTCTCCTTGAGATGTTGCGAATAGGAGTACAGGGTCCAGGCAGACATTTTTTCCGGCTTGATCAGCAGTACACTCAGCAGGCCCGGCTCAAGCACGGAATTCCACTCCATGCGCTCCACGTGACTCACGCGCGTTTTCAACTGCTCGAACATGGTTTGCGCAACATCCGTCAGCAGCCAGCGATTCTCGCCCTCATACCTTCCGTGTTCCGCATAGCGCAGCGTGCGCAACCGGTAGTTCTCATCGAACTCATAGATGCGCACCCCTTTGAGTTCGGCGGAAGGCGTGACCTCCTTGACATTCACGAACGCCGTACCGTCCTTGATCCAAAGGCCCGAGCGGAACTCCTGGGCCACGATGCCCGAAATCGCCTGCGATCGCAGCCGTTGCGCAAACTGCTCCGCCGGAGGGGCGACAAACTCGCCAACGGCGAAGGTCAGAACACCAAACAGGAGGCCAACCGAACACAATGCTCCCATCACTCGCGCCAGCGACACGCCGGAGGCGCGCATCACCGTGTACTCCGAACTCGACACGAGCTGAGCCAGCGCAAACAATGTGCCGATCAGCGCAGCAATCGGGAAAAGTCCGTAAACGTGGTCGGGGGCCGACAACAGCACATACATCAGGATATGAATCAGCCTGTAACCGCCGCGTCCGAGATCCTTCATCTGTTCAACGACGTCAAAAAAGGCAAACAGCATCAGCAGTGCAGCAAATACAAGCCCCGTCGCCATCGCAACTTCACGGGCGATATAGTTGCGCAGCGTCCTCATCTGAACAGCCGCCGCAGTGAAATGACGGACAGCCGGTGATAAAACATCGTTATCAGCAGCAGAAACATGACCGCGTGGACTCCCCACATGCCTGTCACCACATCGACGCGGGATTGCGTAATTGATGCCTGCATGACGGACAGCATATTGCTGTAGATCATGTACACCAGTATCGCCAGCATGATGTTGATCGAGCGCCCTGCCCGTGGATTGACAAACGACAGCGGAATGGCCAGCAGACAAAGAATCAGTGCGCTGGCCGGGAGCCCTATGCGCCACGACAGCTCGCCGAGATTTCGAGGCGTCCGGTCACGCAGCAGATCGAGTGTAGACATCGTTTTGGTTGTGGGTGCGCGCTCCACCATTTCCGACACTTCAATGCGCATGGCATAACGCTCAAATTCAAATATCTTGTACTCCGGTGACCCGGGCTCACCTTCGTATCGGCGGCCGTTGGACAGCACCAGGAAGCGGTCGCCGTTAGCCGCGGTCTCCTGAAATCCATTCTGCGCCACCATCACGCCCAATTTTCCATGCTGGGTCGAGCTGACGAATACGTTTGCCACCAGATTCGTCTTCCCTTCGACTTCCTCGACCAGATACACGCGATCCGCACGCCGGGACTCATGAAACGCACCGGGTATGACCTGTGCTACGTCGTCTCGGCTGTCCATCTGCCGCCGGAACTGCTCCGCCTTTTCCACGGCCCAGGGGGACAGAAGCAGAGAAAGCAAGGCGATGGTCATGACCAAAGGCAGCGCAAAAACCAGCACCGGACGAACCCATCGTTCCAGCCCCTGCCCACAGGAAAACCACACAACCATTTCGGAATCACGGTAGCTGCGGGTCAACGTCATCAGCACCGCGATAAACAGCGTTACTGAGAGCAGAATCGGCAAATAGCCGACGAGCGTAAAACCCAACAGTGCAATAACGCCCTGAGACGTAATCGCGCCGCTCGCCGCCTGGCCCAGCAGGCGCACCAGTTGAGTGGTTATGGAAATGCCCAGCAAAACCAGAAAAATCGCAGCCGCCGACGTGGCGAGTTCGCGCAGCAACGCGGACCGGAAAATCATGCTGGCATTTTGCTTTTTGAATGGAACCCGCAGATAATCAACAGTCGATGTTGAATGCCGGTGGGTTGCCGAACATTCGGCTGGAAATCAGCGATGGTCACAGTAGCTGGTTCCGCACGATACGACCGCCAATCATGTCTTTGACAAGTTCGTAATGCGCATAGGAGTTGACCCTTGGAATTTAGCATAAAACCCCTCGTCCCGGGACGCAATGCCAGCGGCTGTGCCGCGGTCGGCATATATGCCGGAAGAAAACCCAGTACGGCAGCAACGTTGCTCGACAAGGCGACCAAAGGCTACCTGAAACGCGTACTCGAACGCGGCGACATGGATGGACGCCTGGGTGCCACGCTGATGCTGCATGACGTCCCGGGCATCGCCAGTACCCGGTTGCTGCTGGTCGGACTCGGGCCCAAGGCCGAGTTTTCCGCGAGAGCATTCCGCCGGAGCGTCGCAGCTGCAATCAAAGCGATCGCCAGGACCGGGGCGACGGATGCCGAACTGCATTTCGCGGAACTCACGGTCGGCCGTCACGATATCGAATGGCGAATCATGCAGGCGGCGCGTGCTGCGCGCGAGACGATTTACCGTTTCGAGCAGATGAAAAGCAAGCCGTCCGAAGAGAGCATCGCGCTGCGTCGCGTCGTACTCGCAACCGGCAAAGGGGACGGCAAACGCACCGCACGCGGACTTGCCCAGGGCCTTGCCCTTGCCCACGGCATCGGCCTCGCCCGCGACCTCGGCAACCTGCCGGGCAACGTCTGCACGCCAGCCTATCTTGCGGACCAGGCGCGGCAGCTTGCCAAACACTATCGCCTGAAAGTCAATGTGCTCGAGCGCGCCGACATGGCAAAGCTCGGCATGAACACGCTGCTGTCCGTGGCGCAGGGCAGCAGTCAGCCGCCCAAACTGATCGTCCTCGAATACCGCGCAGGCCCGAAGAGCCAGAAACCCGTCGTCCTCGTCGGCAAAGGCGTCACCTTCGACACCGGCGGCATTTCGCTGAAGCCGGCGCCGGAAATGGACGAAATGAAATACGACATGAGCGGTGCGGGCAGCGTGCTCGGTACCGTCAAGGCCGTCGCCGAAATGAAACTCCCGGTCAACCTGATCGGCATCATTCCCGCAACGGAAAACATGCCGGGCAGCCGCGCGACGAAGCCGGGTGACATTGTCACCAGCATGTCGGGGCAAACCGTGGAAGTACTCAATACCGACGCGGAAGGCCGCCTGATCCTGTGCGACGCGCTGACCTATGCCGAACGCTACGAACCCGCAGCCGTCATCGACATCGCCACGCTGACCGGCGCCTGCGTAATCGCACTTGGCCATGTCGTCAGCGGATTGTTCTCGAACGACGACGCACTGGCGCGGGAGGTCCTTGCCGCCGGCGAGTTCGCGGATGACAGCGCGTGGCATCTGCCGCTGCGCGACGAATACCAGGAACAGCTTCGAAGCAATTTCGCCGACTTCGCCAATATTGGCGGCCGCCCTGCGGGTGCAATTACTGCCGCGTGTTTTCTCGCCAGATTTACCAAGAAATACAAATGGGCTCATCTGGATGTCGCCGGTACAGCCTGGAAATCGGGCAAAAACAAGGGCTCGACCGGACGTCCGGTGCCGTTGCTGACACAGTTCCTGATCAAGCGCGCGGGTAAGCGCTGACCGGGCGGCCATGACACTGATCGACTTCTACGCCCAGGTCGATGACAAACTGCAAACCGCATGCCGGATCACGGCCAAGGCGCGCAGCCAGGGATTGCGCGTCACCCTGTTTTGCGCGGATTCTGCAACTGCAGCGCGTCTGGACCGGATGCTGTGGACCGAGCCCGCGACCGGTTTTCTTCCGCACTGCAGATCCGATGATCGCCTCGCCCCAACGACACCAATTGTGATCGATGTCTCCGGCAAAACGCCAACGCATGACGAAGTGCTGATCAATCTGCACCCTGAACGACCGGAGTATTTCAGCCGTTTTCAGCGATTAGCCGAAATCGTCAGCACCGATGAGGAAGACCGTACCCGGGCGCGCGAACGCTACAAGTTCTACCGCGATCGCGGTTATGAGCTGCGCACCCACGACCTTTCAGGAAAGTCACCGCCATAGATCCTTCGGTGCAAAACGGGAGAATCCGCACCAGTTGAGTGGTGCATGACTCCTCCGTTACCATCAAGGCGACCATGTCCGATCCAACCCCTCCAGACGACAATACCGACGACGTGCTGCGGCGCGCCGATGCGTTGCTGCACAAACATCGTCGTTCGCCGGCAACCGCGGATGCAACTACGACGGCGCCTCCGGCCGCGGGCGCGGATATTCCAACCCTCACTGACATCGTTATCGAAGGAGAGGTGCTGCCCCGGGCCGAACCGACGCAGACCGGAACGCCGATGACCAGGGGCGGTGAAGTCGTTTCCCGGGTGCAGGTGCAAAACATCGAGCACGCCGTCTACCTGAAACTGAAACGCGGCCTCGACGATCAGATCGCCGGCGTGGTGCGCGACCGCTACCTTCCGGAAATCGGCGCCGCACTGGAACAGGCGCTGTCGCGTGCCAGCACCGAGCTCCAGGCAGGCATTGCAGACATGGTTCGCACTTCCGTTGCAGAAACACTGAAAAACCAGCTCGCGCAGCTGCAGTTGCAAGCGCCGTCCGCCGAATCGGACGGGGGCTCCGGTATAATTCCGGACGCTCCTGTCGCACCTCCCCCGGCATCACAAATGGAACTTCCAAAAAGCTTCGAACCGGCGACCATCGAGTCGCATTGGTATCCGACATGGGAAAAGAACGGCTACTTCCGGGCCGGACTCGACCAGAAAAACCCGAACGCGTATTGCATCCAGCTGCCGCCGCCCAACGTAACCGGCGTTCTGCACATGGGGCACGCCTTCAACCAGACCATCATGGACGGTCTGACCCGCTACCATCGAATGAGCGGCGACAACACGTTGTGGCAACCGGGCACTGATCACGCAGGCATCGCCACTGAAATGGTGGTCACCCGCCAGCTCGAACAGCAAAACCAGTCGCGCAACGCGCTCGGACGTGAAGAGTTCATAAAGAAAGTCTGGGAGTGGAAGGAACAGTCCGGATCGACGATCACGCGGCAGATGCGCCGGCTGGGCGCGTCCTGCGACTGGGAGCGCGAACGCTTCACGATGGACGAGCCGCTCGCCAAACTGGTCACCCACACCTTCGTCAAGCTCTATCGCGACGGCCTGATCTATCGCGGCGTCCGTTTGTCGAACTGGGATCCGGTGCTGCACACCGTCATCTCCGACCTTGAGGTGCAATCCGAGGAAGAAGACGGCAAGTTGTGGCAGATCCGCTACCCGCTCGCCGATGGCAGCGGCCATTTGACGGTAGCCACCACTCGTCCTGAAACCATGCTCGGTGATGCCGCTGTGGCCGTCCACCCGGAGGACGAACGCTATCGCGGGCTGGTCGGACGGCAGGTGGTATTGCCATTGACCGGGCGCACGATTCCGGTGATTGCCGATGAATACGTGGACAAGGCATTCGGTACGGGTTGCGTCAAGATCACGCCGGCGCATGACTTCAATGACTATCAGGTCGGCCAGCGCCACAACCTGCCGCAACTGAATATTTTTACGCTGGATGCGGCAATCAATGACAGCGCCCCGGAGAAGTACCGCGGCCTCGACCGCTACGTTGCCCGTGAACGCATCGTCGCCGACCTGAAAGCGCAGGGACTGCTGGAGTCCGAGAAACCGCACCGCATGGTGGTGCCGCGCGGAGACCGCACCGGCGTTGTCATTGAACCGATGCTGACCAGCCAGTGGTTTGTCAAAATGGAACCTCTGGCCAGGTTAGGTCTGGATGCGGTTGCCAGCGGTGAGGTCAAACTGTTTCCGGAACAGTGGATCAACACCTACAACCATTGGCTCAACAACATCCAGGACTGGTGTATCTCCCGGCAGTTGTGGTGGGGGCACCGCGTGCCTGCATGGCAGGATGACGCCGGCAACCTCTATGTCGCCCACGACGAGGCCGAGGCCGTACGTCTGTCCGGCGGCAAGACGCTCAAACAGGATCCCGACGTACTCGACACCTGGTTCTCGTCACAGTTGTGGTGTTTCTCAACGCTGGACTGGACTCCGGAGTGGCCGGAGAAATCCAATCCGGCACTGGACCTCTATCTGCCGTCCTCGGTGCTGGTGACTGGCTTCGACATCATCTTCTTCTGGGTCGCACGGATGGTGATGATCACCAAGTACATGACCGGCAAGGTACCGTTCCGGCATGTTTATGTGCACGGCCTGGTGCGCGACGCCGAAGGCCAGAAGATGTCCAAGTCCAAGGGCAATACGCTCGATCCGCTCGACCTGATCGACGGCATCGGCCTTGAGGCGCTGATCGCCAAGCGCACCACCGGATTGATGAATCCGAAACAGGCCGAAGACATCGCGAAGCGTACCCGCGCGGAATTTCCGCAGGGCATTCCCGCTTATGGCACCGACGCCCTGCGTTTTACCTTCGCCAGCCTCGCCAGCCTCGGCCGCGACATCAAGTTCGATCAGAAGCGTTGCGAAGGCTATCGCAATTTCTGCAACAAGCTGTGGAATGCAACACGCTTCGTGCTGATGAACTGTGAAGGGCAGGACACCGGTCTTGATGCCACGGCGCCCGTCGAACTGTCGGTCGCCGACCGCTGGCTGGTCAGCCGGCTGCAGCGCGCCGAGACGGAAGCGCAACAGGCTTATCGCGATTACCGCTTCGACAACCTGGCGCGCACGATCTATGAACTGGTCTGGGATGAATACTGCGACTGGTATCTCGAACTCGCCAAAGTGCAGCTTGCGGACGGCAGCGAAGCACAATGCCGCGCGACCCGCCGCACGCTGGTGCGGGTGCTCGAATCCATCCTGCGACTGGCGCATCCGGTCATTCCGTTCATCACCGAGGAACTGTGGCAGAGGGTGGCGCCGCTGGCCGGCAAGAGCGGTGCCAGCATCATGCTGCAGAAATATCCGCAGCCGGAGGCGGCCAAAATCGATGCCGATGCCGAAAGCGGCATCCGGATGCTGAAGCAGCTGGTGTCAGCCTGCCGCACGCTGCGCGGCGAGATGAATATCCCGCCATCGCAAAAATTGCCGCTGCTGGTCCAGGGTAACGCTGCCCAGTTGCGCGTCTGGACGCCGTACCTGATCACGCTGGCCAGACTTTCCGAAGTCCTCGCCGTCAACGAGTTTCCGGACGACGACTCCCCCGTTTCGATCGTCGACGACTTCAAGCTGATGCTGCAGGTGGAAATTGATGTCCCCGCCGAGCGCGAGCGCCTGGGCAAGGAAATTGCAAGGCTCGAAACTGAAACGACGAAGGCCGGCGCCAAACTGGCCAACGCGAGTTTCGTTGCCAAGGCGCCGCCGCTGGTGGTCGCCCAGGAAAAGGAGCGCCTCGCCCGCTTCTCGGCAACGCTCGAACAGTTGCGCGCACAACTCGCGAAGCTCGGCTGAGCCGCACTTGCGCTGAACTGCTGACAGCCGTCGCCCGATGAGCATCCGGCACACGCTGCGCGCGCTGCGGCATCGCAATTACCGCCTGTTCTTCTACGGCCAGACGCTGTCGATCATCGGTAACTGGGTGC
>JAOUIN010000111.1 GCA_029883965.1 Betaproteobacteria bacterium | reverse complement strand
CCAACAGGTCATTCTGAATGCTTTTCGGGAAACAAACGATGCACTGACCGGTTCGCAAAAGAAACGCGACGAATCTGCGGCGCTGGAACAGCGTGTTAAGGCACTCCGGGAATATGCACGATTGTCGCGCCTGCGGTTTGAAAATGGCGCATCGAGCTACCTGGAAGTGCTGTACGCAGAAAACGAACTCTTTTCAAGTGAACTCACTGCCGTGCGGTCACTGTCCGAGCGTTACACCCAGCTCGTCAACGTTTACAAAGCTGTAGGGGGCGGCTGGATCAGCGAAGCGGACAAGCTCACGCCACAACCCCAAATCATGGCAACCGATAAAAACTGATTCAGGAGATCGGAAAAAAACAGGGGCGCGGTGCAACTGCACCGCGCCCCTTTACATTTCCCTGCCACGACTCAGCTAACCGGAGTGCTGTGGCAGCCCGCTAGAAAAACGGGATATCAGCTACAAACTGATTACTTGACCAGAGGAATATTAGCCGCCAGTTCATAATCGACCACGGCTCTGATCTTGTTCTCGATCTGAATATAACGCGCCATTTTCACACCGGCCAAAACTTTCTCCAGCTTGGGCACATACGACCGCATGAGCTTGGCTTCGGCTTCCTTAATGGCGACGGACTCGTTGATCAATTTCTTTGCCAGCGCATCGGTCACGGCATCCTTGTTGTACGCATCCGCATACTCTTTGATAACGTTGATCAGGCGCTTGTTGAGCTGCATCAGATCATTCTGATAAGCCTCGTACACCGGCCAGAAAGCCTTTGCTTCGCTCTCGGTGAGACTCATATTGGCGGCGACGACCAGCTTCTTATCCGCTTTTATTTTATCCCGCAGGATTTCCATATCGTTGTTTTGAGCAGCTATCGCCGGCACAGACAACACTGCTGCAATTACAAACAGAAAAGCATTCACTAATTTCATTATTGTTTCCTTAAGGTTAATTCCTGAGAATTTTCAGCCGGGGCGATATAGGGTAAACGACTGACAGCCCGGCTATCGTCAATCCCACGATGCGGCGGCATTTTACCAAAAACCGATATACATCGAAACGCAGTTATTGGTATGCGTCAATTACTGGAATCAGCCGTCAACCGGATGTGGTGCGCCGCGAGGCAGACGAATGACCAAAAGCGTAGCCACCAAGAAATCGAAGGAGTGTGTCCGCAGTTGATCTTGCGACGACCACGAGCGTGAACGCATCGGCGGTGCCGCTACGCCTTCTTTTCCAGAACTGATCAGCCTATGGCACGGCCTTCTTGTTGCGATCGTCGATGAATCGCTGTGAGTTGTCCGTCGGCTCCCCGATCCCTATACCACTTGGCAAAAACGGCAGGCGCAGGGGAAATTTCTCACTGTCCGCCTTGGCGTTCCGGGTGGCGAGTTCGGCAGCCTCCGGGTAGGCCATGGGATTACTGAACTTCACGATCTCAAGCCGCTTCGTATTGTCGTCCACCGACACGGTGTACTTGCCCAGGTTGTAGAGCAAATACATCGCGAAGAGATTGTCGAAGTCCTCGTACTGACCCTGATCCCTCCTGAAATCGCGCGACATCACGGAAGGGAACCGGTTTGGCAGATCCTTGAACGCCACCTTCTCCGCATCGTACGGATCCACGTAGGTCGAGCCCTCGTATTTCTTGTACAGCACCACGTCCATCCCATATCCGCGTGCATTCCACTCTTTGAGGAGTTTCATCGCCATCTCTGTGGGAATGTTGGCATTGGCAGCCGCCACTACGTTTGTGCGCGCCGGCAGGAGCTTCGCGCTGGTGACCCCGAGGTCCTTGTAACCAGCGCCGTACTTGAATCCCGAGCCGATGGTCTTGGCGCAGTTGAGGCGCAAGTAGTTGTACCTGATCTCACTGTCATGGTATTCGGTCTTCGTGGCACGGTTGTGATAGTCGTCGTTGATGCGTTTGAAGAAAGCGGCAAGCGCGTGCTTTTCACCAGCTGGCACGCCGTAGACGCGCACGCCGACGACCGATCGTTTGTATATTTCGCCGAAGTCGAGCCCGAACGAGGCCTTGTCACCGAGCGACGATGCTGTCCTGAACAGATACTCTTTCTTCGGGATTCTGATCATGAGATCGTCGGTATAGAAATGCTTCTCATGCGCGGGCTTCCGGTCAGCATAGAAGTTGGCCGAATAGACCATGTCATCGCCGGACGCCGGGTCACGGAGGCCCAGAGCGAGGTGGCCCGCCGAGCCGCCCTTGGAGGTGCCGAAGCTGATCAGCAATTCCATGTCATACGGATCCTGTCGCAGGACGTCCGCAACTGCATCGATGTTGGCCGGCTCCGGTCCGCCCCTGGTTGCAAAATCGGCAGCCTCTGCGCCTGTGACGAACACGAACACAGTGGCGGCGCACCACAGGATGGCCTTTGAGCAGAATTGCTTTTTACATGCCATATTGAATGTTGTAGCGCTCAATTTGGATATAGAAGTCGATAAGAAGACGATAAATGGCGTAGGAGAAGTATACCGCCGGGCAGGCAGTCGCGAATGTCAGGCAATTGACGTAGAAGTTTCTATCGACTGCTTAACGGAGAGAGTGGGAGTGGAACTGTGCCATTCTCGCCTTACGTAACCCCGCCACCCCGCGCTGATTCGCGGGACCGCTGCGCGTCGCTGGTCGAACCTGTGGCTTCGTCAACACACTACGCTTCACCAAATAAAAACGGCCCCGAACGGGATGCATCAAGAACCCTGTGGGCGGGATTGTGCCGGTCTCGCCTTACGGCGATTCCGTCATCCCGCACTGATGCGCGGGACCGCTGCGCGTTGCGCAGCGTCCTGCGCGACACGCCCCGCGTGTCGCTGGTCGAACCGGTGGATTCGTCCACACACCGCGCTCCGCCAAATAAAAACGGCCCCGAACGGGACCGTTTTTATTTGGCGGAGAGGGTGGGATTCGAACCCACGATACGCTTGCGCGTATTCCGGTTTTCGAGACCGGTACATTCAACCACTCTGCCACCTCTCCGGTAATTCGTCGCTGCGAGTAGCAAGGCGCAGCATTCTACCAGCGTAGTTGCCCTAGCGCACGGGCCCCAGCGTTTTCAATCCACCCATGTAGGGCTGAAGCGCGGCTGGAATATCGACGCCACCGTCCGCACGCTGGTAATTTTCCAGCACCGCAACCAGCGCGCGTCCGACGGCCAGGCCTGAACCGTTAAGCGTATGCACGAGTTCGGGCTTATTCTTCTCATTGCGGTAGCGCGCCTGCATGCGTCTCGCCTGGAAGCTCTCGAAGTTGCTGCACGACGAAATCTCGCGATAGGCGTTCTGCCCGGGCAGCCAGACTTCGATGTCGTACGTCTTGGCCGCCGAAAATCCCATGTCGCCGGTACACAATGTCATCAACCGGTACGGCAGTTCCAGCTTTTTCAGTATGACTTCAGCGTGGCCGGTGAGTTCCTCCAGTCCGGAATAGGACTGCTCCGGATGGACGATCTGCACGAGTTCGACCTTGTCGAACTGGTGCTGGCGGATCATCCCACGCGTGTCCTTGCCGTACGATCCGGCTTCGCGCCGGAAACACGGCGTGTGGCAAACGAATTTCAGCGGCAGTTGCGCGCCGGCGAGGATCTCGCCGCGAACGATGTTGGTCACCGGCACTTCGGCAGTCGGAATCAGAAACAGCCCGTCCGCCGTCACCGCGAACTGGTCATCCTCGAACTTCGGAAACTGGCCGGTACCGCGCATCGAATCCGCATTGACCAGGTACGGCGCATACACCTCGGTATATCCGTGTTCCTGCGTATGCACATCCAGCATGAATTGCGCCAGTGCGCGATGCAATCGCGCCAGACCGCCTTTCATCACCACGAAACGTGCACGCGCGATCTTGGTCGCGGTCTCGAAGTCGAACAGACCCAGGCCCTCGCCGATATCGACATGGTCCTTCGCCGTAAAATCAAATTTCTTCGGCTCGCCGACACGCCGCACTTCGACATTCGCCTCGGCGTCCCTGCCCGCCGGCACGCTCGCGTGCGGAACATTCGGCACCTGCAGCAGAAAATCGTTGAGCCGCAACTGCACGTCCTCGAGCTTCGCCTCCAGCGATTTCAACTGGTTGGCTTGGGCGTTGACTTCCGCCATCAGCGCGGATGCATCTTCCTTCTTAGCCTTGAGCTGACCGATCTGCTTCGACAGCGCATTGCGTTTCGCCTGCAGGTCCTGGGTCTCGGTCTGGATGGTCTTGCGCTCGGCTTCGAGCGCGGCAAACTGCGCCGAGTCGAACTGGAAGCCGCGGTCAGCCAGCCGCGCAGCCACCGCCTGCACATCCGTTCTCAAGGTTTGTATGTCTAGCATGTCGTTCCCGAATCGTAGGGTGAAGCGCCACACAGCGTAACCGCCGCGGCACGAAATTCAAATGCTGAAAAGAGCCCACATTATCGGCGAGATCACAGTACAGAACCAGCCTTGACACTACGCCCGCACGGCTTCTACAGTCGGCCCTCCTCTTTTCAGGCTCGACTGATGACCACGCTGCGCACACCGAACATTCCAGGCTTCATTCCCGCCACCCGCAAGCCACAGACACGATTCCCTGCCGGCGCCACCGATTGCCATGCCCATGTATTCGGACCGCAGCAGCGGTTTCCGTACGTCGCCAATGCCGGATACATCGCGCCGGATGCGCTCACGACCGATTATGTAGCCATGCTGAAGAACAACGGCTGTGACCGTGGCGTGCTGGTACAGCCCAGCGTTTACGGCACCGACAACAGCTGCATGGTGGATGCGCTGCGAGCGGGGCTGCATGCGCTGCGCGGCGTCGCTGTTGTCGACGCGGACATCTCTGACCAGGAACTCGAAGACCTGCACGCCGCCGGCGTGCGCGGTGTGCGCATCAATCTCGCCTCGGCCACCGAAGGCCTGACGCTGGCCGACGGCGAGCGGCTCGCACCCCGCCTGAAAGCTCTGGGCTGGCATCTGCAGTTCTATCTTGATCTGCCGAAAATGCCAGAGGCCGAAGCGCAACTGGCCAGCCTGCCGATCACCATCGTCATTGACCATTTCGCCCGCTGCCCGGCACAAGACGGTGTGGCCTCACCGGCGTTCAAGGCATTGCTGCGGCTGGTCAGCCGCGACAACTGTTACGCCAAGGCAATGGGGCCTTATTTCATTTCGAAGAATGCGCCGCTGTATCCAGATGTCACGCCGCTGGCGCAGGCGCTGGTCGCCGCGGCGCCCGACCGCGTCGTCTGGGGTACTGACTGGCCGCATCCGGGCGCACGTGCGCTGATGCCCGAGGATCCGGTACTCGCCGAGATGCTTGCAACCTGGGTTCCGGACGAAACGCTGCGCCGCAAGGTGCTGGTCGAGAATCCCGCGCGTTTGTACGGCTTTTAGTCTGTAATGCGGGAATTTAGTCCCGACTCGCAGCATGTGATGCCGGAACTGGAATCTGGGACGCCGCTACAACCTCAATAAATATCAATAAAATCAATTACTTATTGCTTTTCCGGTCGAGCTGACGCAGATACGCAAGCTTTTCCGCGATTTTCGCCTCCAGCCCGCGGTCGGTCGGTTCATAAAACCCGGGCGTTGGCATGCCCTCCGGCAGATAGTGTTCACCGGCCGCGTACGCGTCCGGCTCATCGTGGGCGTAACGGTATTCCTTGCCGTAACCCAGATCCTTCATCAGCTTCGTCGGCGCATTGCGCAGGTGTTCGGGCACCGGGCGCGACTGATCATTGCGCACCAGTTCGCGCGCGCGGTTGTGCGCGACGTAAGCGGCGTTGCTCTTCGGCGCCACCGCCAGGTACAGCGCGGCCTGCGCCAGGGCGAGTTCGCCTTCCGGAGAGCCCAGGCGCTCGTAGGTCTCGCAGGCATCCAGCGCCATGCGCAACGCCCTTGCATCGGCCAGCCCGATGTCTTCGACGGCCATGCGAATCAGCCGCCGCCCCAGGTACAACGGATCGGCACCGCCATCGAGCATGCGTGTGAGCCAGTACAGTGCCGCGTCCGGCGCCGACCCGCGCACCGATTTGTGCAACGCCGAGATCTGGTCGTAGAACGCGTCGCCGCCCTTGTCGAACCGGCGCAGGCTTTGCGTCAGCGTACGGCTGACGAACGCCGTGTCTATGTCCGTGGCTTTGCTCTGCGCCGCGGCTGTGGCGACCTGTTCGACCATGTTCAGCAGGCGGCGCGCGTCCCCGTCAGCGTAGGCGATCAGGCTGTCGCGGGCATCCGCAGAAATACTAAATGAAAACAAAGGGTTACTGCATGCCCGCGCAAGCAGTTCAGCCAGATCGGCCGCGGTCAGCGGCTGCAGCACATACACTGCCGCGCGCGACAGCAGCGCACTGTTGACCTCGAACGAGGGATTCTCGGTGGTCGCACCGATGAAGGTAATCAGGCCCTGCTCGACGAACGGCAGGAACGCGTCCTGCTGCGATTTATTGAAGCGGTGAACCTCGTCGACGAACAGGATCGTGCGACGTCCGCTCTGCTGCAGTACGACTTCGGCGCGCGCCACAGCTTCGCGGATTTCCTTGACGCCGGACAGTACGGCGGAGATGGCAATGAACTCGGCATCGAAGGCCTGTGCCATCAACCGCGCCAGCGTGGTCTTGCCCACGCCCGGCGGCCCCCACAGGATCATCGAATGCGGCTTGCCGGCCTCGAACGCCAGCCGCAAAGGTTTGCCTGCGCCGACCAGATGCTGCTGTCCGAGGACGTCGTCCAGCGTGCGGGGGCGCATCCGCTCCGCGAGCGGCGCATCGGGCTCACGTTTTGCGAACAGGTCGCTCACGCGGGCCGGGTCACGCCCTACTCGGTAATGACATCGGCGCCCGGCGGCGGTGTGAACCGGAACACGCCGTCCGCAATCCGCGGATTGCGCTCGACATCGGTGAACGTGATCACGGTTACCTGGCCGAACTGGTCACGCAATTCCATCGCCTCCAGTCCGGACTTGCCGAAGCCCATGCGCACGCGCTCGAACACCGACTCACGGCTTTTCGGAACCGCGTCCAGCCAGTCAAGCCCGTTCTGCATGCCGGAATTGCTCAGCGTGTAGTCGCGTTCCAGATCGTTGCTGCCGGCGAGCAGCGCCGCAGGGCTGGCGCCCAGCGCACGGTCGAGCTTGCGCACGGTCACCTGGTTCAGGTCCTTGTCGTGGATCCACAGCCGGCTGCCGTCGCCGACGATGCTCTGCTCATAGGGTTTGACGTAATCCCAGCGGAATTTTCCGGGCCGCGAGAATTGCATGACGCCTTGCGCCTGCTGCAGCGTCTTCAGATTCTTGTCGAGCACCATCTGCGCGAAACGCGCCTTGACGGTCTGCGTCTGCCCGAGAAAGGCCTTCAGGGCATCAATACCCGCCGCGGCGGCGGCGCCCGGCAGCAACAACGACAGAATCAGCAACAGGCGCATCAGAGAGTCTTTCGTGTGCGTTCGATATCGACGATGCGGCCCGAGCGCAGGGAGATGGTGGTGATGAACGGATTGGCGAGCGTGGGGAAGTAATAATACGATTTCAGGCCTTCCCGCACATTGTCCCACGACTGGTGGTCCGGTTTACCCGCGCGTAACACCAGTTCACCCTCGGTCATGCCGTGTTCGAGCCGGATGTAAACCTCGAATGGCATCCCGCGCGGCGCGGGCTCGGCGGCAGTCGCCGGCAACGCGCACAGCAGCGCCGCC
>JAOUIN010000110.1 GCA_029883965.1 Betaproteobacteria bacterium | reverse complement strand
GCCCATCAGCGCGCCGGCCTTGCGGCGGATCGCTTCCATGCGGTCCATGAGTGCGTGGTCCTGGTCGAGTTCCACCGCGGTTTCGTAACCGGTCTTGCCGAGGTCAGCCGCGCGCATCATCACCAGTGGCATTGCGATGTCGATGCAGCTCACCTCGATGCCGTCGATGACATCCAGCGGCTTGCCGGTAGGCAGCATCTTCTTGGTGACGGCACCGATCGCGCTTTTGAAATTGATGCCCACCGGGGCTGCGGTGCCGGGCACGCCGTCGATGGCGGCGTCACCTTCGTATTCGACCCGGCGACCAGGCGTCTGCACGATGGCCTCGACCAGCGACTGGGTGTTGACGTTGTAAATGCGCACGGGGGTTTCGCCGTCCTGCGCCGGCACCAGACCGGCGTCGATCGCGAACGGGCCGACGGCGACCAGCATGTTGCCGCAGTTGGGTTTGGTGTCGACGAACTTCTCGTTGATCTGCACTTGGGCGAACAGGTAATCGACGTCGGCATCATCGCGCGTTGATTTGCTGATCATCGCAACCTTGCTCGTGACCGAGTGCGAGCCGCCAATGCCGTCGACCTGGATTTCGTGCGGCGAGCCCATGATCGCGAGCAGGACTTCATCGCGGGTTGCGGGGTTTTCCGGAAGATCGGAAGTCAGCAGGAAGGGGCCGCGGGAGGTGCCGCCGCGCATGATGACGCAGGGGATTTTGGTTTGCATAGGCGATCCTCGCCGTAAGTTGCGGCGTTACTAACAAATCAGGTGCTGATTATAGGGCGGACGGGGCGGAGTTGGTATTAAGGGATCGGGTGTTTTAGGCACGGTATATAAGTGAGTGGGTGAGTGTCCCCATTCGACCCATGGCTGGCATTCAGATTTAAAAAACCCTCCGTAGCAACGTCTTTATCTTTTCTTCAGCACCAGATCGCAATCGCGATCACCCAGTTGACCGCTGCCTTCGTAACGTTGTTTGATTAGCCGCGCGGTAAACGCGGCCTCGTACGGACGTGCCCCCCCGATTCGTCCCGAAACGCCTGTTCCGCGAAACAATACTGACCCATCGACATTGAGCGCGCCACGCAATGCAAGTGACCCCGGCTGCTCTGGCTTGCCTACCTCGATTAGATACACACCATTGGCAACAGAAATCAGTGTCGTAATGGTACGTTCCGGAAAAATCTTATGGGGCGGACATAAGAATTCAGCCACCCAAAGCCCCTCTCGCAACGATATTGCGGGGGGCATCGCCGGCTTGGGGATTACCGGTGCTGCTGCTGCCGTCTCTGCTGCACGGCGCGCTGCGATTGCAGCGGTCAGTTCTGCCGCTGCCTTGCGCTTCTCTTCCTGGGCCTCGGCACGTAGTCGCTCGAGATCAGCCTCGGCACGCGCCCGTCCTTCGGCCACCCGTTCTACCTCGAGTGCGCGTTTGGCTTCGACGGCAGCACTGGCCTGCGCTTCAGCGCGTTTCCGTGCCGCTTCCGCGGCAGCGATTTGTTTAGCCAAGTCCGCGTTGTCCTTGGCGCGTTGTTGCTCCGCCGCTTCGGCGCGTAAGCGCTCTGCTTCAGCCGCTTTGGCTGCAAGGCGTTGTTCGGCTGCCTTTGCTGCCTCAGCTGCTTTGACTTCTCTGCCCGCGGCCGCACTATCCGCGCGTTTTGTCGCTTCCTGCAACGGCGCCAGCGCAAAATACCACGCACCGAATGCGAGCCCCGCTACAGCGCCAAGGCCGGTCAGCCACTTGGCAGCCGGCGGCAGGCCGCGCACTCGCTTTGTTCCGCTACGGCCGTCGCGATCGATGCGATAAACGCGCACGGGCCGTCCGATGTTCTTAAGCGTCTTGTTGCCAACATCTACAAAGCTGAGATCCAGCTTGCCGGCGATCTGGTCATAGACGCTGGAGGACATGCAAATGCCGCCGGGGTCAGCGATGCTCTCGAGCCGCGCAGCGACATTGATGCCGTCGCCAAGCAGGTCATCACCTTTGACCATCACGTCGCCCAAGTTCACACCGATACGGAACACTAAGCGCTGGTCTTCTGGCAAGCTATCGTTGCGGGTACGCAGCGCATCCTGAATCTCGACCGCACAGCGCACCGCCTGGACCGGACTGTCGAACTCAGCAATCACGCTGTCGCCCGCAGTATTGACAATGCGTCCTTCCTGGAGCTCGATGATGCCGTCGATCATCGCCCGATGTGCGGCGAGGATTCTCATCGTACCTTCCTCGTCCTTTGCCATCAGCTTGCTATAGCCGACGGCATCCGCGGCAAGTATCGCTACCAGCCTGCGTTTAATTGGGGTCGCGCACATTTAAAATATCGCCTCTTTTTTCTTTATAGCGAACGGGCCGAGGGAAACGCGACCCATGGTCTCACAAATTCCGACTTTTCCCGCTCGGTTTTATTGGGTGGGAGATTGACCGCTTCTGGCCGGTAGCGGGCGGTGGCCTGACGAGAGTAGTGCGTAATAAGCGCAGCGCATTGCGCACTACGCTTTGTCTTCTATCCCTTGATCGGCTTCACGCTCCCGCAGTCGCTCGAAATGAACTTGCCCTGCGCATCCATGTTCATATGCTCGGGTTTGCCGCCGCGCTGACTGGTGGCTTTCATTTTCATCGAGTAGGACTCGGGGTTGTGCAGGGTGACTTCGCCTTCGCCGCTGGAGGGCGGGTTGGCGCAGGTGAATTTGAATTTGGTGGTGTTGCCGCTGCGCTGCATGTGTTCCTGTTTGCAGTCACCCTGGTTCGCGGACGGCGCTTCGTTGCGGGCGGCCATTTCCTTGGTGATGCAGATGCGGACGGCCATACCGCCACCGGCGCCGGGCGTCATGCCGACGCCCTGTTTGGCCATCATGTCCTGCATCATCTTGCGCTGTTCCGGCGGCATCGAGGCCAACTGCTTTTGCATCTCGGCCTGTGCTGCGGCCATCTGGGCGCCTTGTTCACCGCCCATCTTGTTGGTGACTTCCCACAGGCCGGGTTTCATGGTCTGCGCTGCGGCGGGTGTTGCGCACAGTCCGATGACGAGGATTGCGGCGATGCCTGTTCCCAGGCGCTGGCTGATCACTGATGTACGCATTAGGCCTCCGATGGCGGTTGGATGAATCATGCTCAGCATTCTAGCGCTGAATGGCGGGCCGGAACGGCGTGGCCAGCGGCGTGGATTCCGCGTTATCCTGCCGGTCGATGCTCAGGCCGCGGGCAGACGCGGCGGTCGCTGCAAAAACCCAACAGGAGAGGCTCATGGCGCAGGCTGGCACCATACCCGTCGCACAGAATGTTCCCGATCTCGGCTACCGCGTGGTGCCGGATATTTTTACCTTGCCCGAGGGCGTGAACACCGGTCCGTGTTCGGCCGTTGCGGTGCGCGGCAACGGAAATATTCTGATATTCACCCGCAGCGAACATGCGCTGATGGAGTTCAACCCGAAGGGCATGTACCTGCGCTCGCTGGGGCGCGGCGTGTTCGACAATCCGCACGGTCTGCGGCTCGACGCCGAGGACAACATCTGGGTAACTGACACGGTTGCTCATATCGTCGTGAAAATGAATGCTGAGGGCCGCATCCTCATGGTGCTCGGCGTGAAAGGCCGCGCCACCGACTGGCACCAGGCCGGGCACTTGCGCTGTTTCGACGAGCCCAACGACATCGCGTTCGGGCCCAAGGGTGAGGTCTATATCACGCAGGGCCACGGCAAGGGCGAGTCGCGTGCGCTCAAGTTCGACAAGGACGGCAACTTCCTGACGACCTGGGGCGGCGAAGGCCGGGGCCAGGGCGAGTTCAACCAGCCCCACGCGGTGATCGTCGACCGCAAGGGGCTGGTTTATATCGCCGACCGTTCCAACCAGCGCATCCAGGTATTCGATGCCGACGGCAAATACCTGCGCGAGAAACAGCATCCGGGCACACCCTGCGGGCTCGCTTGGTGCAGCGACGAGAAGCACATCATGATGGCGCACGGTCACACCGGCCGCATCATGAAACTCGACATGGAACTCAACCTGCTCGCCGCCACCGGCGGTCAGGGCAAGGGCCCGAACTGTTACGGTGAAGCGCATTACCTCGCACTCGACGCGCAGGACAACATTTATGTCGCGGATACGCTGAACTGGAACGTGCAGAAACTGGTCAAGGCGTAGTGTAACGTAACCTATTGATTTAATTAATTATTTTGTATGTCTGCGACTATTGGTGAATTCGATTACGTGATCGTCGGCGCCGGCAGCGCCGGCTGTGTGCTGGCCAACCGGCTGAGCGCTGATCCGGACGTATCAGTGTTGCTGCTCGAAGCCGGCGGACAGGACAACTGGCACTGGATTCATATCCCTGTCGGTTATCTGTATTGCATCGGCAATCCGAAAACCGACTGGTGTTATCAGACCGTGCCCGAAGCGGGATTGAATGGCCGCGTGATCAATTATCCACGCGGCCGCGTGATCGGCGGTTCATCGTCCATTAACGCGATGCTGTATCTGCGGGGCCAGGCGCGTGACTACGACGAATGGGCGCAGCTCACTGGTGACAGCGGTTGGGCCTGGCAGAACGTGCTGCCCCTGTTCATGGATGTCGAAGACCACTGGCGGGGTGCGGACGAGAAACACGGGGCCGGTGGCGAGTTGCGCGTGGAGACGCCGCGCATGCGCTGGGACATCCTCGAGGCGTTCAAGGCGGCGGCGGTCGAGACGGGTATCCCGGAGACGGAGGATTTCAATCGCGGAAACAATGAAGGCGTGTCGCGTTTTGAAGTGACGCAGAAGGACGGTGTGCGCTGGAGCGCGGCCAAGGCATTCCTGCGGCCGGCGATGCAGCGACCCAACCTGAAAGTGATTACGGGCGCGCTGGTGAAGAAGCTGCGGCTGGATGGGCGCCGCGTCACCGGCGTAGAGTTTTTTCAGGGCAATGACGAATGTTTTGTCGCGGCGCGCCGCGAAACTATTTTGTCGGCGGGTGCGATCGGCAGTCCGCAGATCCTGCAGCTGTCGGGCATCGGACCGGGTGCGCTGCTGCAGCAGCACGGTATTCCGGTCGTTCACGAATTACCGGTTGGGGATAACCTGCAGGACCATCTGCAGTTGCGGATGTCGTTCCGCATCAGCGGCGATGTGCCGACGCTGAATACCATGCTCGATTCTTGGTGGGCCAAGGCGAAGATGGGGCTGGAGTATGCGTTCAAACGCACGGGCCCTCTGACCATGCCGCCGTCGCAGGTGGGCGCGTTCGCGAAATCGGATCCGTCGCAGCGGACCGCAAATGTTGAATACCATGTGCAGCCGCTATCGCTGGATCGTTTTGGCGTGCCACCGCACAAATTTCCGGCGTTCACCGCCAGCGTGTGCAACTTGCGGCCGACGTCGCGCGGCCATGTGCGCATCACGTCGGCGGATCCGCGCGCGTATCCGGCAATTGCACCGCATTATCTGTCGACGGCGGAAGATCGCAGGGTGGCGGCCGACTCGATCCGGCTGACCCGACGCATCGTCAACGAATCAGCAGCACTGAAACCTCACCGGCCGGAAGAGTTTGTGCCGGGCCCGCAATACCAAACCGAAGAAGAACTGGTGCAGGCTGCAGGCCAGATCGGCACGACCATCTTTCATCCGGTGGGAACCTGCAAGATGGGGGGCGATGGCGATGCTGGCGCGGTGGTTGATCCGCAGTTCCGGGTGCGTGGCATTGCGGGATTGCGCGTCATCGACGCGTCGGTGATGCCGACGATTACGTCCGGCAACACCAACGCACCGACCATCATGATTGCCGAGCGCGGCAGTCGCATGCTGCGCGCAGGCCGCTGAATACCCCAGTGCGTAATGGATTGATTCCGGGTCTTGCGGCCCAATTTATTTTACGATAGGCGTTCGCGGGCCGGAACTGCAGCAGCCGATGCGCAATTTATTTTTTTAGCTCAGGAGAAATGCAATGCAGAATTTTCGTGTAATCGTATTGAGTGCTGCGGCAACGGCGCTGCTGGCCGTGACGGGCGCGCAGGCGCAATCGTCGAAATCTGGCGAGCAGGTGTACAAGGAAGTGTGCATGGTCTGCCACGCCGCCGGCGTGGCTAATGCGCCCAAGTTCGGTGACAAGAAAGCCTGGACGCCGCTGATTGCCGAAGGCCAGCATGTGCTGACGGCACACGCGTGGGTGGGCGTACGGGCCATGCCGCCCAAAGGCGGCAACCCGAACCTGTCGCTGCAGGAGTTTTCGAATGCCGTGGCTTATATGGCGCGCGCCGCCGGCGGCACGTGGAAGGACCCGGATGCCGCGATGCTCAAGAAAATCCAGGTGGAAGAGCAGGCGCGCATCAAGAGCCTCAACACCAAGAAATAGCGAAACACCGTCGCGGTTTGCGATTGGCGCGTGTGCAGCAGGCGATGCCGTTACGGCGGCACCCCTGCTGATTCAGCTGCTTACTTCAGACTGATCTTTGCCTGCTTCGCGACTTTTTTCCACTGAATGATTTCGTTGCGGATCTGCTTCTTGAATGCGGCCTGGGTGATCTTGATCGGCGTGGCCGCATAACTGAGCAGCCATTTTTTGGTGTCTGCCTCATCCAGCACCGTATTGATTTCCTTAAGCACGCGCGCCATGCGCGGCTTCGGCATTCCACTTGGCGCGGCAAAGCCCCACCAGATGGTGACTTCGTAACCAGGATAGCCGGATTCTGCGACCGTCGGTACGTCGGGCACGACTTCGCTGCGTTCCTTGGAACCTACTGCGAGCAGTTTCAGTCGGCCCGCGCGCACATGCGGCAGGGTCTGGGTGACCGAGCTGAACATCACCGGAATATTGCCGGCGATTACATCGGTCATCGCCGGATTGCCGCCCTTGTACGGCACGTGCACCATGCTGGTCTTGGTCGCGATCTTGAACAGTTCGCCGCCGAAGTGGTTGATGCCGCCGGTGCCTGTGGACGCAAAATTCAGTCCACCGGGTTTCGCCTTGGCTGCCGTCACGAGATCGGCGACGGTTTTGTATGGGCCGGTCGGACTGACGACCAGACAGTTGGGTGCCGACGCCATCAATGAAATCGGATCAAAGGATTTTTCTACGTCATAAGGCAGGGATTTGCGGACTGCGGCGTTGAGCATCCATGACACGGACACGAACAGCAGCGAATAACCATCGGCCGGTGCTTCTGCGGCCAGTTGCGCGCCGATGATGCCGCTGCCGCCGGGACGGTTGTCGATGACGAATTGCTGGCCCATGCGCTCGCTGAGCTTGATGCCCATATAGCGGCTCAGCACGTCATTGCTGCCGCCGGGCGGGAAGGGCACGATTACCCGGATCGGACGCTCGGGGTAGGTTTCTGCGGCAAAAGATAGGGCGGGGGCAAATGCAGTCAGCGAGCACAGTGCTGCGCAAAGCAGGCGCTTCTTCGGTTCCATGTCATGTCTCCTCGGTTGGCCATTGGATGGCGCTGGTTTTGTCGAGGGGCGGACGCGATGACCTGGAATCGCGACAAGCAGACACCTATGCGTGACGCCCCAGTCCACAAGGTAGCATGAAGGACCACCGGATGGACAGATTTCTCAATCATTGCGGCGGCCGGTATCAGCGTGGACTGATCAGTGGCGACTGCAGGGCGGCTGCAGGGATCTCGAGAAAATTGCGCGGTCAGCCGTTGATTTTGCGGCTGTCGACAGGTGCCTGTGCGCGCTCGGTCATGCCGTAGTCGCGGATGACGCCG
>JAOUIN010000109.1 GCA_029883965.1 Betaproteobacteria bacterium | reverse complement strand
AGGTGAGCTCCACGTATTCCGGGCGGTTCGGCGCCTTTTCCGGAGACGCGGTAATGCGCCACATCGAGTCGTCCGGTTCGAACGCCGGATCTTCGAGGATGCCGCCTTCGTACGAGATGTGCAGCAGATTGGCATCCATCGAGTAGGGAGCGCCGCCTTTTCGCTTCTTGTAATCGACCGGGATGCCGTGCTTGTCGGCGTACGCCAGCAGTTTTTCGCGCGACAGCAGGTCCCACTCACGCCACGGCGCGATGATCTTGACGTCCGGCATCAGGGCATAGGCGCCGAGTTCGAAGCGCACCTGGTCGTTGCCTTTGCCGGTGGCGCCGTGCGAGACCGCATCGGCGCCGGTCTTGCGTGCGATTTCGATCATGCGCTTGGCGATCAGCGGCCGGGCAATCGACGTGCCCAGCAGGTATTCACCTTCATACACGGTATTGGCGCGGAACATCGGGAAGACGAAGTCACGGACGAATTCCTCGCGCAGGTCTTCAATGAAGATCTGCTTGACGCCGAACATGCGCGCTTTTTTGCGCGCCGGCGCGACTTCCTCGCCCTGGCCGATATCGGCGGTAAAGGTGATGACTTCGCAGTCGTAGACGTCCTGCAGCCACTTGAGGATGACCGAGGTGTCGAGGCCGCCGGAATAGGCGAGTACGACTTTTTTGATTTTCTTTGCTTTTTTCATGATCGCTTACGGTGAAAAGGGTGGGTGGCCCGTACCTGCGCGATGCGCGCACAGGATTGGATATTTGCTCAAGAGTCGACGTGGCCGAGCAGCAGGAACTCCATCAGCGCTTTCTGCGCATGCAGGCGGTTCTCGGCCTCGTCCCAGACCACGCTTTGCGGCCCGTCGATGACGTCAGCGGTGACTTCCTCGCCGCGATGTGCCGGCAGGCAGTGCATGAACAGCGCATCCTTGTTTGCGGCGCGCATCATGTCGGCATCGACACACCAGTCCTCGAACACGCGTTTTCGTTCCTCGTTTTCGGCCTCGAAACCCATGCTGGTCCATACGTCGGTGGTGACCAGGTCGGCGCCGTTGACGGCATCCATGGGGTTCTTGAACTCTTCGTAATGGTCGGTGCCGTAGAGTCCGGCGCGCTCGGGTTCGACTTCGTAGCCCGGCGGCGTGGAGACGTGTACGTTGAAATTCAGCACTTCGGCCGCCTGCAGCCAGGTGTTGCAGACATTGTTGGAGTCGCCGATCCATGCCACGGTCTTGCCGCGGATGGAGCCGCGATGCTCGATGAAGGTAAAAATGTCGGCGAGAATCTGGCAGGGATGATATTCGTTGGTCAGGCCGTTGATCACCGGCACCCTGGAATGACCGGCGAAGCGATCAATGATCTCCTGCTCATAGGTGCGGATCATCACCAGGTCGACCATGCGCGTGATCACGCGCGCGACGTCCTCAATCGGTTCGCCGCGGCTGATCTGGGTTTCGCTTGAAGTCAGGTTGATCACCGAGCCGCCCATCTGCAGCATGCCCGCCTCGAACGAGACGCGCGTGCGCGTTGAGTGCTTCTCGAAAATCATCGCCAGCGTGCGGTCGTGCAGCGCCAGATAAGGTTCGTAGCGCTTGAACCGGTCCTTGATCCGACTCGCACGCGCAAATACATGCGCGTATTCCTCGGCGCTGAAATCCTTGAATTGTAGATAATGACGCAGTTGCATGGCGGTTCCGTTGCGCGGCGGATCGATTAGATCCGGCGCGGCGTTCAGGCGGCGGCGGATTGCGGCGCGGCCTGTTTTACGAGTTCATCCTTGATCAACGGGACGAGATTGTCGACCAGGTGCTGCGCATCTTCGCGCGTATAGATCAGCGGCGGCACCAGCCGGATTACATTGTCCGCCGTGACGTTGATCAGCAGGCCGGCGTGCAGTGCCTTCTCGACGATGCCCTTGCATGGCTTGTCCAGTTCGATGCCGGTCATCATGCCGATGCCGCGGATTTCGCGGACACCGGACAGCCCGGCGAGCTTCTCGCCGATCTGTGCGCGGATAAAATCGCCGATCATAACGGCGTTCTGCATCAGCTTGTCGTCTTCGATGATCGCGAGCGTGGCCAGGGCTGCGGCGCAGGCCAGCGGATTGCCGCCGAACGTTGAACCGTGGTGGCCGGGTTTGAACAGTTGCGCGGCAGCACCCGCTGCCAGGCAGGCGCCGATAGGCACGCCGTTGCCCAGTCCCTTGGCCAGCGGCATCACGTCGGGCTTGACGCCGGAATGCTGAAAAGCGAACCATTTCCCGGTACGGCCGATTCCGGTCTGTACTTCATCGAGCATCAGCAGCCAGCCGTTGGCATCACAGATTTCGCGCAATCCGCGCAGATAGCCGTCATGACAGATGTTGACGCCGCCTTCGCCCTGCACCAGTTCCACCAGCACGGCGACGACGCTGCGGTTGTTTTCGGCGACCCGGCGCACGGCCTCGAGATCGTCATAGGGCACGCGCACGAAACCCGACACCAGTGGTTCGAACCCTGCCTGTACTTTGCGGCTGCCCGTGGCAGACAATGTCGCCATCGTGCGGCCGTGGAACGCGTGTTCCATGACGACGATCGCCGGGGCCTCGATACCCTTCTGGTGGCCATACAGGCGCGCGAGCTTGATGGCCGCTTCGTTGGCCTCGCAGCCGGAGTTGCAGAAGAACACATTGTCCATGCCGGACAGCGCGGCCAGCCTGTCGGCGAGTTGTTCCTGCAGTGCGATGCCGTAGATGTTGGAGGTGTGGACAAGTTTGCCGATCTGCGCCTGCAGCGCGGCAGTGAATCGCGGATGCGCATGACCCAGGCCGCACACGGCGACACCGGCGAGCGCGTCGAGGTAGCGCTTGCCCTCGGTATCCCACAGCCATACGCCTTCGCCCCGCTCAAACGTAACGGGAAGCCGGCCGTAGGTATTCATGACATGCGACATGATCCATCGATCTCCACAAAAGCACTCGGCGGCCTGACGCCGCCGATGCGACTATTCTTATCCAACCCCGAATTGCTTGGCAAGTGAAATTTCCGAAGTAAATCAAGGCCAAATAACGGGTGTTCTGCTGGACTTATCCAGACGAAAATCAGGATTGCTTCATGTTCGACGGGGCGCCCGAAATCGTCATTAGGGTATTACGGAAAACGGTGAGACATTCCGGCCGGGCGGCATGGCGGTCGACCGCGTCTCTGGGGAAATCGACCCGGCGGCTCATTCATTCCCGCAGCAGTTTGCGCGGAACAATCAACCCAGGCTGCGGGCGCGGCACAAGGCGAAGCGACCGGAGGATCTGACTCTGACGGCTGAAGCAATTCCGGGTGTGCCTGGAACCGGCCCCGCCGGTTGTAGTCTGGTCAACGAACTACGTGACCGGCAGTGCCGGTCATCGATGTTTCGGTCAGGCCATTGCCTTGACGGCGGCGGACAGGCGGCTCTTGTGACGGGCGGCCGTGTTCTTGTGCATGATGTCCTTGTCGGCGATCGAATCGATCGTGCTCACCGAGCGCTGAAACACTGCACGGGCCGCGGCCTTGTCGCCGGCGGCAATTGCTTTGCGGACGTCCTTGATCGCAGTGCGCAGCGTGGAACGTTGTGCGCCATTATGCTCGCGGCGTTTGACGGCCTGACGTGCGGCTTTTTTGGCTGAAGCGGTATTGGCCATGTAAACTCCGGATTTCGTTCGGCAAAGGGGCGCAATGATAAAGAAAATCCGCCTCTTACGCAAGTCGCGCAGGGCCGTTCCGGACATCGCCTTAATTCAGGAAAAATGAGTCTTATCAAAGCGTTGGCCACGATCAGCAGCATGACGTTGTTGTCACGCGTGCTGGGTTTCGTACGCGACGCGGTCATCGCGCGGGTTTTCGGCGCCGGACTGATGACCGATGCCTTCTTTGTTGCATTCAAGATTCCGAACCTGTTGCGCCGGCTTTTCGCGGAAGGCGCCTTCTCGCAGGCGTTCGTGCCCATCCTTGCCGAATACAAGAACCGGCGGGGCGAATCGGCCGCGCGCGATCTGGTTGACCATGTCTCCGCGCTGTTGACGATTGCGCTGGTGATGGTCACGGCGCTGGGTGTGCTGGCAGCACCGGTCATCATCGCCATCAGTGCGCCCGGGTTCACTGCGACGCCGGAGAAGTTTGCGCTTACCGTGGATCTGCTGCGCATCGTATTTCCGTACATACTGTTCATTGCACTCACCGCGCTGGCCGGCGGCATCCTCAACACCTGGAGCCGGTTTGCCGCACCGGCGTTTACGCCGGTCCTGCTGAACCTGTCGTTCATCGGGTTTGCGCTGCTGGCTGCCCCGTATTTTGATCCGCCGATCAAGGCGCTGGCCTGGGCTGTATTCGTCGGTGGCGCGCTGCAGCTGGCGTTTCAGCTGCCGTTTCTGTCGCGTATTGGCATGCTGCCGCGGTTTCGCCCGGATTTCGGGGATGAGGGCGTGCGACGGGTGCTGAAACAGATGGCGCCCGCGCTGTTTGGCGTGTCCGTCGGGCAGATCAGCCTGCTGATCAACAACATCTTCGCGTCGTTTCTGGTGACCGGCAGCGTGACCTGGCTTTATTTTGCCGATCGCCTGATGGAATTTCCAGCGGGCATGCTGGGCGTCGCGCTGGGCACGGTGTTGTTGCCCAGTCTGTCGAGACATCACGCTGAAAAATCGCCCCAGACTTACTCGGCGCTGCTGGACTGGGGCTTGCGTTTGACTCTGCTGCTCGCGGTTCCTGCCGCCGTTGCACTGGCGCTGCTGGCCGTGCCGCTGATCACCACGCTGTTTCACTACGGCGCGTTTACGGCGACCGATGTCATCAATACGCGCCATGCCACGGTTGCCTATTCGATCGGGCTGGTCGGGCTGATTGCGGTGAAGGTGCTGGCCCCGGGGTTCTATGCGCAACAGGATATACGCACACCGGTGAAAATAGCGGTGATTACGCTGGTGGTGACGCAACTGCTGAATCTGCTGTTCATCTGGGAACTGCGCCACGCAGGACTGGCGTTGGCGATCAGCCTTGGCGCCTGCCTCAATGCGGGCCTGTTGTTGCGCGGGTTGCGCCGACGCGCGATATTTACACCGTTGCCGGGCTGGGGCGGGTTTGTGCTGAAACTCGCGCTGGCCGTCTATGTCATGGGCACGGTGCTGTGGCTGCTGTCGGGCTCGACCACGAGCTGGCTGTCTGCCGGTGCGCTGGAGCGGGTCGGACGGCTCGCACTGCTGGTGCTGATCGGCGGCGGCGTGTATTTCGCCAGTTTATGGATCCTGGGGTTCCGGGTGCGGGATTTTGCGCGGCGGGACTGAACCCCTGATGTGGGCAGGGTTGTATGTCGCCGCGGAGTTTGATAAGTGATGCTCTGCAATATTGCGGCGGACCACTATCCGCAATTCCGATGACTGAAAGAACGGGATAGTCATGTTTCTGCTGGAACGTCTGACGTCGAGCAGCTCGCGTTCGCTGGCCCGCAGTATCGGCTGGGGATCTGCCGCGGGCGGACGTGGCAAGCGGTGCGGGTCGCGGGCTCCGGATGGTGTGCCGGTCTTACGGCCTGTTTCATTGCCCCGCCTCCGGCCGCTTCTTCAAGCCGCCTCTGCAGTCTCTGCCGTTCCCGTCCGTCCAGTCAGTTTTCGCAACCTAATCAATCGCGCACGCTGGCGCAGCCAGTGCTGTTGCCGTACGCGTGCGCGCAGCTAAAGGAGTTACGCAATGAAACGCGTTCTATCCATAATTTTCGGCATGATGTTTGCGGTGACTGCGATTGCCGCGCAGACGCTGAAGGTATCGGCAATTCCCGACGAGGCGCCAACCGAACTGCAGCGCAAATTCGAGCCGCTGGGCAAGTACCTGGAAAAAGCGGTAGGCATGAAAGTCGAGTTCACGCCGGTGACCGACTATGCGGCAACGGTTGAAGCGCTGGCCGCGGGCAAAATCGATCTGGTGTGGTACGGCGGGTTTACCTTCGTGCAGGCGCATATCCGCACCAAGGGCACTGCAATCCCGCTGGTGCAGCGGGAGGAGGATGAGAAATTCCGGTCGGTATTCATCGCCCGCGCGGACAGCGGCATCAACAAACTGGCCGATCTCAAGGGCAAGAATTTTGCGTTTGGCTCGGTGTCGTCGACTTCCGGCCACCTGATGCCGCGCTCGTTCATGCTGAATGAAGGCCTCAACCCGGACAAGGATATGCGGATTGCATTCTCCGGTGCGCATGATGCAACCGCATTGCAGGTCGCCGGTGGCAAGGTAGAAGCCGGTGCATTGAACATTTCCGTCTGGGAAAAACTGGTAGCCGAAAAGCGCATCGATACCAAGCAGGTCAGGGTGTTTTATACGACGCCGCCGTATTACGACTACAACTGGACTGTGCGCGGTAATCTCGACAAGGCGGTCATTGACAAGATCCGCAGTGCTTTCCTTGCGCTCGATGCCAAGAATCCGGTGCATGCGGAAATCCTGAAGTTGCAGCGCGCGACCCGCTTCGTGCCCACCAGGGTGGAGAACTACAAGAGCATCGAACAGGCGGCGCGTTCGGCAGGGCTGCTCAAATAGTGCAATCGACACCTGGCGCCGGCGTTGGCGCGACTACCTGTTCCGGCGTCAGGGTGGCCTATGCAGCCGGTGCGGACGCGCTGTCTGACGTCACGCTGACACTTGCTCCCGGCGAGCAGGTGGCGGTGATCGGCCCCTCGGGGGCCGGCAAAACCACGCTGCTGGCGACGCTGGCCTGCGCAATGCGGCCTGCGGCAGGATCCATGCAGGTGCTGGGCATTGATCCATGGAAATTGCCGGCGGCAGAGTTGCATGCGCTGAGACGCCGCCTGTTCCTGGCGCCGCAAGTGCCGCCGCTGCCGCCGCGACAGCGGGTGGTGCATGCCGTGCTGGCCGGATGCCTGCCGCAATGGACGATCTGGCGGGCCCTGCGTTCACTGATTTATCCGCGGGACGCTGAAATTGCGCGTGAGGCACTTGCGCGTTTTCATCTCGAAGACAAACTCTTCCTGCGGTGCGACCGGCTGTCGGGCGGCGAAAGGCAGCGTGTGGCGCTGGCACGGCTGATCGCATCCAATGCGGATCTGTTGCTGCTTGATGAACCGGTGTCTTCGCTGGATCCGGCATTGGCGCTCAATGCGCTAGAGGTGCTGCAAAACGAGGCTGCGACGCGCGGCGCAACACTGGTGGTCAGCCTGCACGCCGTGGATCTGGCGCTGGCGCGATTCAGCCGCCTGGTGGGTGTTAGGGCCGGTCGCGTGATGTTTGATCTGCCGCGTGCCGAAGTTACGGACCAATGCCTGACCGGGCTTTATGGTACGGAACTGGGGACGTCGATGCAGGCGCCGCCGGATGAGCCTGTTGCGATATTGAAACTCAACCGATGCACGTAGGCGCCATTCACGATCTGCGTGACCCGGCCTGGCATGGTCGTGTTACGGCGGCGGTGGTATTCATGGCGCTGCTGGCGCCGGCATTGTATCTGACCGAATTCAATCCGGCGACATTATGGAGTGACACCAGCCTGCGCGCGCTGCGTCAGTTTCTGGGTAGTTTTTTTCCGCCGGCCGCATCGCCGGAGTTTCTGCAACTGGTATTGGCGGCGACCTGGAAAACCGTTGCAATCGCGACCGTCGGCACTGCGGTTGCCATAGCCATTGCGTTGCCGGCGGCGCTGATGGCGACGCGAATACTGTCGATATCACGGATCGCCACA
>JAOUIN010000004.1 GCA_029883965.1 Betaproteobacteria bacterium | reverse complement strand
TACGTCGGCGCACTATTCGCTTATTTATGGCGCAATCTGGGCGGCACCTTCAGCGGACAGGTCCGCGACGGCGCCACACCGGCACAGGCCCGGGTACTCGTGACCGGCAAATCACAATCGCTGTCGGAAATCGTGCGCGACGTGAACAAATACTCGAATAACGTGATGGCGCGCCAGCTGTTCCTGACGCTGGGCATCAACGGCGGCGCGATCCCCGCGACCACGGCGAGCGCCACGACCGCCATCCGGCAATGGCTGGCGCTCAAAGGACTCTCGGTACCGGAACTGGTACTGGAGAACGGTTCCGGTCTGTCGCGAACCGAACGCATAAGCGCAGCCAACCTCGGCACTATCCTCCGCAATGCGTACGCAAGTCCGGTGATGCCGGAATTGATGGCTTCACTGCCCGTCGCCGCCGTCGACGGGACCTTACGCAAACGACTGAAGAACGCCGGAGTCGCCGGCCAGGCGCACATCAAGACCGGTTCGCTGTCGGGAGTGCGATCGATCGCGGGTTATGTGCTCGACGCGCAGGGCAACCGTGTCGTCGTCATCTTTCTCGTCAACCACGCCAACGCATTTAACGCGCAACCGGCAATGGATGCATTATTGAGCTGGGTACACAACCGCGACAGCAGCGATTGCTGCAAACGGCAGGAACGGCGGCGCGGAAAAAAATAATCGCCCTGCGCGCGGTTGCATGTAATCAGCGGGCGCGCGGCACGATGATCAGTCCGTGCCGGCCCAACCACAGCCGTGACAGCAACTGCACCAGCGCAGCAGCGGCGATTGCACACAGGAACGCGGGACCGATTCCGATCATCTGCAGCGTCCAGGCCAGTACTGCGCAGAACGTGGCAAAAGAATAAAAACCCAGCACCATGCCGCGCAGCAGCTGGATCGACGCAGCAGCGCCCGCGCTGCGATGGGTAAACAGCACTAGCACCGTGCCCATCACCGGAAACATCGCCAGGATGCCGCTGAGCGCAGGCCCGAGGCTGGCCGCGAAATAGGTCACCAGCAGCACCAGCATTGCACCCATCCCCATGCGCAGGAGCAGGTCGCCGGGCGGTTTGACCGCGGGCCTCGGTGCCTCCGTCAGCACGGGATAGAGTCGCGGCCCAATCCACAACCCCGCGAGCACGCCCAGTACCGCTGCCGGCAGGGCCGCATTCCACCAGTCGAGCAGAAAAACAGCCACCCCGTAGCCAATGTAGGCCAACGGCAGGCTCAACGGCCACGCAAATCGCGTGGCCGCCCACGCATAACTCAAACCAAAGGCGAGCATCCCCAGCACCGCCGATAGCGTGCCGACTGCCGCTTGCGCCGCAAACAGTGCACCCTGCTCGACGGCAATAAAAAACAGGATCGGACCGGCGACCACCGGAAACGCCGACAGCCACCCGGCCACTGCCGGCCCCCAGCGCCGACCGGCAAGGGTAACCAACACAATCAGCGCGGGCACCAGAAGCAGCTTCAGAAACAGGACTGTGGTCATGGACAGACGTCCGCAGCCCGCGTTGTTGAAACGCAACGCACGCTCGCAGCACAAAAATTATTAATTAAAACAATGGATTACAATTAAATGCCGGGCCGTTACAGGCCCAGCGATGCCCACATCGCATCCACCCGCCGCTTCACTTCATCACTCATCGCAATCGGCGTGCCCCATTCGCGATCGGTTTCCGCCGACCATTTGTTGGTGGCATCGATGCCCATCTTCGATCCGAGGCCCGCGACCGGGCTGGCGAAATCCAGATAATCGATCGGCGTGGCATCCGCTATAAGCGTATCGCGCCGCGGGTCGACGCGCGTGGTCAGTGCCCACATCACTTCCTTCCAGTCGCGCACGTTGACGTCATCGTCGGTGACGATGATGAACTTGGTGTACATGAACTGCCGCAGGAAGCTCCAGATGCCGAACATCACGCGCTTGGCGTGGCCCGGGTACTGTTTTTTCATGCTGACACAGGCGATGCGGTACGAGCAGCCTTCGGGCGGCAGATAAAAATCGACGATTTCCGGAAACTGCTTCACCAGCAGCGGCACGAACACTTCGTTCAATGCTTCGCCGAGCACTGCGGGCTCATCCGGCGGCTTGCCGGTATAAGTCGAGTGGTAGATCGCATCGCGCCGCAGCGTGATGCGCTCGACAGTGAACACCGGGAAACGCTGCTGTTCGTTGTAATAACCGGTGTGGTCGCCGAACGGACCTTCGAGTGCGGTTTCGCCGGGGTGGATATACCCCTCGAGCACGATCTCGGCGCGCGCCGGTACCATCAGGTCATGTATCAGACATTTTGCGATTTCGGTTTTCTCGCCGCGCAACAGTCCGGCGAACTGGTACTCGGACAATGAATCCGGCACCGGCGTCACCGCTCCGAGCATGGTTGCGGGATCGGCGCCCAGCGCCACGGCCACCGGGAAAGGCTCGCGCGGGTGTGCGAGACCATGATCACGGTAATCGAGCGCACCGCCGCGATGCGCGAGCCAGCGCATGATCAGTTTGTTGCGGCCGATGACCTGCTGACGATAGATGCCGAGATTCTGCCGCGTCTTGTTCGGTCCGCGCGTCACCGTCAGACCCCAGGTAATGAGCGGACCGATGTCGCCGGGCCAGCAGGTCTGGATGGGCAGGCGCGCAAGATCGACGTCATCGCCTGCCCAAATCTGTTCCTGGCACACCGGGTCGCGCACCAGCTTCGGTTGCATCGACAGCACCTGGCGCAACAGCGGCAGTTTGTCCCACGCGTCTTTGAGGCCCCTGGGCGGCTCGGGCTCCTTCAGTTGCGCGAGCAGTTGTCCGAGTTCGCGCAGCGCCGCCACCGAGTCCCGCCCCATGCCCAGCGCCACGCGCTGCGGCGTGCCAAACAGGTTGCCCAGCACCGGCATGGAATGTCCCCTGGGCCTTTCGAACAGCAGCGCCGGACCGCCGTCCTTCAGCACACGGTCGCAGATTTCAGTCATTTCCAGCCTGGGATCAACCTCAACGGCGATGCGTTTCAGTTCGCCATCGCGCTCCAGACCGGACACAAAATCGCGAAGATCACGGTAACTCATCGCGTGACCCGAATATCCAGGTACAGATCAGCGGCAAGACCCACAAAAATGACGCAGCCGACCCAGTTGTTGTTCAGGAACGCCCTGAAACAGCCTTCGCGTGTCCGCCCGCGCATCAACCTGAACTGGTAATACACGAGCGCAGCCGCAGCGGTCAGGCCGGCAAAATAAAGCATCCCGCGTAATTGCCACCAGCCGATCCACGCCATCAACCCTAGAAACAGCGCATGTGCGGTCATCACGCCGGTGACGTCGAAGCGACCGAACAGAATGGCCGAGGACTTCACGCCGATTTTCCGGTCATCATCACGATCGACCATCGCATAAGCTGTGTCGTACGCGATGGCCCACAGCATGGTCGCGAGCAGCAGCAGCCACGCGACGCGCGGCAGCGCATTCCACTGCGCCGCGTAGGCCATGGGAACGCCGAATCCAAAAGCCAGGCCCAGCCAGGCCTGCGGCAAAGGAAAGACGCGCTTGACGAACGGATAGATGATCGCGAGTGCCGCTGCGACGAACGCGAGCTTGATCGTCAACGCATTGAGAAACAGCACGAGTGCGAAAGCACACGCCATCAATACAGCCGCCAGCGCCAGCGCTTCTGCCGGTCGGATCACGCCGGCGGCGATTGGCCGGTCTCTGGTGCGTTCGACATGCGGATCGAAGTTACGGTCGGCGAAATCGTTGATCACACAACCGGCGGAGCGCATCAGCACGGTACCGGTGACAAAAATCAGCAACAGATCAGGAGGCGGAACGCCTCCGGCGGCCAACCACAGCCCCCACAACGTCGGCCACAGCAGCAACAATATGCCGATGGGCTTATCGAGCCGCATCAGCTTTTCATATGCAGTCAACCGGTCTTTGAGCGTCAGCGCGGGCGTCACAATTTTAGTATTGCAGGCAGGAAAACTTCGCTGACCAGTATAGGCGATTTGCCGGCGGCGAAAATCGACCGCCGCGCCCACAGCGACGGTGGTGAGGATTTAAGCTGCGCCGCGGCACGGCGATACAACGGGTGCCGCCGCGGCAGCTTTTTCTGACGCAACGGAAACCGCGCAATACGCGGATCGGCAAACAACGCTGCGCCCAATGGCCGCGTGCCCAGCCCTGCAATGCGACGCCAGGCGCCGCGCAGGCCATCGGCAGCAAGAACGGTATGTGCGAACACCAGCGGCGTCGCGCCTTTCATCAACAGCACCTCGCGTATCAGTACGCGCCTCGCCGGTGATGCAAACAGGAAGGCCTCATCGGCGTTTACGCGGCGCAGCCCCTGAAACAGCACCTTCACCCTGATCGGACCGGCATGCTGCTGCAGCCGCGCCGTCAGCGAGCTTCGATCGGTCAGCCAGCGGCGCAATGCACCGGCGGCAACCGGCGCGGCGCACCAGGAAATGTCTCGAGGTATGGATTTCACGATAGATGGAATTTTTGGATTCGAATTATCGCATCAACAATCAGAGACACCCGATCCCACCGCATACCCCCCTTGTGAGGCACCGAAAACAACTTCGCCGGGGGTAGCCCGGCGGCTCACAAGGGGTGTTGTCTCAGGTAATGCCTAGCTCAAAACAAAACCTCTACACCTTTAAATATTCGTTGCGTCCCCCCAGCCATCGCGCCAGGTGCGCCTTTGCTGCCTCCGGCTGCTTTTGGAGCAATTGCTCTGCCGCGTCGCGCGCCGCATCCAGCAAATCCAGATCGACCGCAAGATCGGCAAATCGCAACATCGGCACGCCGCTTTGCCGAGCCCCCAGCAATTCACCCGGACCGCGCAACTTAAGGTCATGCCGCGCGATTTCGAAGCCGTCCGTGTTCTCGTAGATGATTTTCAGCCGTTCGCGCGCCGTCGGCGTCAATGGGCCCTGGTAGAGCAATATGCACACGCTTTCGGCAGCGCCGCGGCCGACGCGCCCGCGCAACTGATGCATCTGTGACAAGCCCATGCGTTCGGCATGTTCGATCACCATCAGTGAGGCATTTGATACATCGACCCCGACTTCAATGACCGTGGTCGCCACCAGCAGTTGTAATTCGCCGCTCTGGAACGCCGCCATCGCATGCTGCTTCTCGGCGCCCTTCATGCGGCCGTGGACCAGGCCGACGCGCAGTTCCGGGAAAGTCTGTTGCACATGCGCATGAGTATCGAGCGCCGTCTGCAGTTGCAGTGTTTCCGATTCCTCGATCAGCGGACAGACCCAGTACGCCTGCCGGCCGGCAACGCAGGCGTCGCGCACACGCTGTATGACTTCGTCGCGGCGTTCTTCGGACACCAGCTTGGTCACGATGGGCGTGCGCCCCGGAGGCAATTCGTCGATCACCGATACGTCGAGGTCGGCGTAATAACTCATCGCCAGCGTGCGCGGAATCGGCGTCGCACTCATCATCAGCTGGTGCGGCTGCGCACCCTTGTTCGAAGTCGTGCCCTTGGTCCGCAGCGCCAGCCGCTGGTGAACGCCGAAACGATGCTGCTCATCGATGATGGCCAGCCCCAGGTTCTTGAAAACCACTTCTTCTTCAAACAGCGCATGGGTGCCAACCGTGACTTGTGCCTGCCCGGTAGATATATCAATAAGTCGTTGTTTTTTATCACTTTTTTTTATTCCACCGGAAACCCAGGCAACCGTCACCGCCAGCGGCTCCAGCCATTCGGAAAACTTGCGGTAATGCTGCTCGGCCAGGATTTCAGTCGGCGCCATCACCGCGGCCTGAAACCCGTTCTCGATGCACTGCAGGACAGCGAGTGCGGCGACCACGGTTTTGCCGCTGCCGACATCGCCCTGCAGCAGGCGCTGCATCGGATGCGTCTGCCCGATGTCTTCGCGTATTTGCGCAAGCACCGTATTCTGCGCGCGCGTCAGCTGGAACGGCAGTCGCTGCAACAGCGCGTTGACCAGCTTGCCGCGCGCCGTCAATGCCGGTGCGCCGGCGGCTCGGCGGCGCTGGTAGTGCACACGCATCGACAACTGCTGCGCCAGCAACTCATCGAACTTCATGCGCCGCCATGCCGGATGCACGCGCTCCTGCAACACCACCTGCGCGATGTCACGCGGCGGATTGTGCAGCAGCCGCACCGCATCAGCGAATGACGGCAAACCCAGCGCATCGAGCAAGGGTTGCGGCAGCGTGTCGTCCAGCGCCTCATCACCCATGGCGCGGGCGATCAGGCGCCGCAGCGCATCCTGCCCCAGACCCGCCGTCGTCGGATAAACCGGGGTCAGCGCCTGCGCCACCGGAGTGTCATCAGCCACGACGCGGTAACGCGGATGCACGATCTCCGGTCCGAAATGCCCGAGCCGCACGTTGCCAAACACGCGCAGCACCGTTCCCGGCGCGAGCGCTTTGACCTGGCTGCCGTAAAAATTCAGGAAGCGCAGGGTCAACTCGCCATCACCGTCGCCGATGCGGCAAACGAGCTGCCGCTTGGGGCGGTACTTGATGTCGCAGTCGGTTACCGTGCCCTGCACCAGCAATTCGCGTCCCGGCATGACTTGGCTGAGCGGACACAATTGCGTCTCATCGTCATAACGCAACGGCAAGTGCAGCACCAGATCGAAGCGGCGCCGGATGCCGAGTTTCGCCAGACGGTCCAGCGTGCCGGCGCGCAAACCCGACAAAGATGGATGGTGGGCGTCGGCAGCCGGCGCCGCCCGCGTACGTGCCATGGCGTCGGTTCGACGCGTCAGCGCGGCTGCACTTTGTACATGACGGCGTCGACCTCGACCAGAGCGTTGCGCGGCAGACTGGCAACGCCGATGGCGGCGCGCGCAGGGTACGGTTCTTTAAAGCAGGCGGCCATGGCTTCGTTGACCTTGGCGAAATGACCGAGGTCCGTCAGGTAGACGTTGACCTTGGCAAAATCATCCATGTCGCCGCCGGCCGCAACCGCAACCGCCTTCAGGTTTTCGAACACCCGCTTGATCTGTGCATCGATGCCGTCGGCCATTTGCATGGTCGCGGGATCCAGCCCGATCTGTCCGGAAAGATAAACCGTATCGCCACAGCGCACGGCCTGCGAATAAGTCCCGATCGCCGCAGGCGCGGCCGCAGTATGCAAAGCTTGTTTGCTCATCAGTTACTCCTGCTTCAATTGGATGCCGTAAATGGACTGCGCTATCATGAAGCGCATCTCGCGAGAATTCAACGCATCACCTCCGACTTTCCTGTCATGACCGGTCCGCAGGTCACCGTATTGCTCAAAATGCTGGCTTCGGGCCGCGATGACGCGCTACTGCGTTACAGCCTGGGCAACGCCCTGCTGAAGGAACATGATGCCGTCGAGGCCGCGGAACACCTGCGCGCGGCGGTACGGCACGACCCGCACTATTCCGCAGCATGGAAGCTGCTGGGACATGCGCTGGAATCTTCCAATGACGCGATCGGTGCGGCAGATGCGTGGCGCACCGGCATAACGGTAGCCGAAAAGCGCGGGGACCATCAGGCGGCAAGGGAAATGACCGTGTTCCTGAGGCGTATTGCTAAAAAATCTACCGGCCCCCTCTGACCGGGCGGGCAAACACTGTCCTGGCAATGACGCTTGCGCTACGCAACTTCGTCATCAGCTTGCGATGCACCACGGCTATGACGGCAGGTTGAGCACGTATTTGGCGAGTATGTTGCGCTGAATTTCATTGGAGCCGCCGTAAATCGTGCCCGGTCGCGAGTTGTAGAACGGCGAGAGCACGTCGATGTTGACTTCTCCGACGGCGACCTCGCCTTCAACGGCTCCATACTCCCCGGCCGCTTCCAGCAGCAGCTCCGACAGCCGCTGGTAGGTCTCCATCGACCAGACCTTGAGCATCGACACATCGGGGCCCAGGACTTCGCCCCGGCGAACCTTGTCCACGTAGCGCCGGTAGAGCGAACCGAGGTCCGCCAGATCGAGTTGCAACTCGGTCAGGCGCTCGACGAATGCCGGATCTGCGGTCAGGCCGCGTGCCTGCGCCAGCGCCTCGAGCTTTTCCAGCGCCTGCAACGGCCGCCGCGGACTGCCGATGTTGAGCCGCTCGAATCCGAGCAGGCCCTTGGCAATGGTCCAGCCCTTGTGCAGCTCGCCGACGAGATTCTCTTTCGGCGTGCGTACATTGTCGAAGAACACCTGGCAGAACTCTTCATGGCCCGCAATGTTGCGGATCGTGCGCAGCGTGATGCCCGGCGTTTTCATGTCCACCAGCAGGAAGCTGATGCCTTCCTGCTTTTTCTTCGCCTGCTTGTCCGTGCGCGCGAGCACGTAGATGTGAGTGGCATCGTGGGCCATCGAGGTCCAGATCTTGCTGCCGTTGATGACGAAGTCGTCACCGTCCGGCACCGCTTCCGTGCGCAGGCTGGCCAGGTCGGAGCCCGCGTTGGGCTCGGAATATCCTTGGCACCAGATTGCCTCCCCGGCAATGATTCTCGGCAAAAAATACCCGCGCTGCGCGTCGTTGCCGAAGCGGATCAGCGTCGGCCCGACCATGGTCAGGCCCTGATCGGGCATGCGGCCGACACCCGCGCGCTCGGTTTCCTCGTAATAGATCAGCAGCTTCGAAGGCGACAGCCCCATACCGCCGTGTTCACGCGGCCAGTTCGGCGCGATCCAGCCCTTGCGCGACAGTTTCAGGTACCAGGCGCGGCACTCATGCCAGCGCATTCGCCTCGGCAGGAAACGGAATTCGGAAGGAAATTCGGACTCGAAAAACGTGCGCGCTTCGGCACGAAATGCTTCATCGCTCATGGCATTCCAGTCATTCATGCCGCCTCCCGCTGCGATTGCGCCGCGAGTGCCGCATAACGCACGCGATGCGCCCGGCCGTTGCCCAGCCACGCGGCGACGGTCATCGCGCGCTTCACATACAACCCCACATCGCAATCTTCGGTGAAACCGATCGCACCATGAAACTGAATGGCTGCGCGGGTGATCGCCAGCGCCGCGTCGGCGCAACGCGATTTGGCTCGGCTGGCTGCCAGCGCGCGCGTGACAGCGTCCGGCGCAAGGTCCAGTTGTGCCACCACCTCGCTCAGAACGGCATCGGCGAGCTCCTGCTGGATATGCAGATCAACCGTGCGGTGCTGCAGAACCTGGAAGCTGCCGATTGCCTTGCCGAACTGCACCCGTGTTTTCAGGTAATCGAGGCTCATCTCGTGCGTGCGCTTCATCATGCCTACGAGTTCGGCCGACGCAACGGCTGCCGCATGGTCCAGTGCGCAGGACAGCGCAGCGCGGGCCGCGGCACCGGATGCGAGCACGTTCTCGCGCGGCACCGCCACGTCCTGCAGCGTGACCGCGCCATAATTGCGGCCATCCGCCAGCGGCACCAGGCCGGTGGCGCAGCCGGCCGCGTCGCGCGGGACCCACATCAGCTGCAGTCCATCCGGCGACTGTGCCGTCACAAGGTAGCCATTCGCGCCGGCAGCGCCGCCGACAAACTGTTTTTCACCGCTGACGCGATACCCGCCTTCGAATGGAGTGGCCGTGGTTGCCACCTGCAGGCCGGCGAAATCATCAGGCTGCTCCTGCCAGGCAACGACCGGCACTTGTTCACCGCCAACCAGACCCCGGAGCAATTCGTTGCGCAGTGCGGAGTCCGCCGACTGCTCCAGCACGCGCGCCGCGAGCACTGCAACGGCAGTATACGGTTCGGGGGTGAGCGCGCGACCGATGCCTTCGGCCACGATTGCAGCCTCGGCCAAACCCAGGCCGAGGCCGCCGCAATCCTCAGGCACCAGCACACCCAGCCAGCCCAGTTCCGCCAACTGCTGCCACTGTGCACGATCGAATTCGGCGCGAGTTTGCGCCAGCGCACGTACGCGCGGCAAATCCGCTCCATGTTGCACAAAATCGCCCACACTCTGTGCAAGCAGCGCGGTATGGTCATTTTCGTTGGGGGCACTCATCGTTTACTCGCACCGTTGTGTTCAGGGAAACAGGCTGAAGCTCGCCCACCACGCGATCGCCGCAATCGCGGCCGAGCACGGTATGGTCAGTATCCACGCCAGCACAATGTTGCCGGCCACGCCCCAGCGCACGGCAGATACGGATTGCGTGGAGCCCACGCCAACGATGGATCCGGTAATGGTGTGCGTGGTCGACACGGGGATCCCGAGGCCTGTTGCCAGAAACAGCGTCATGGCACCTCCCGTTTCCGCGCAGAAACCGCCCACCGGCTTCAACTTGGTGATCTTCTGCCCCATGGTTTTGACGATGCGCCAGCCACCGAACATGGTGCCCAGGGCGATCATCGCGTAACAGGAAACCACCACCCACACGGGAATCTCGTCCTGCGGTGCCATATGCCCGGCCGCTATCAGCAGCATCATAATGATGCCGATGGTTTTCTGGGCATCGTTGCCGCCGTGGCCGATGCTGTACATCGCCGCGGACAAGAGTTGGAGCCGCCGGAACCAGCGATCCACACGGGCCGGCGTACTCCGCCGGCAAATCCAGGAAACAGCGACCATCAGCAGCCCCGCGAGGAGGAAACCCAGCATCGGCGAAATCACAATGAATATCAGCGTCTTGTATATGCCGGCGCTCTGCAAGGCCCAAAACCCACTTTTTGCAACTGCGGCACCGATCAATCCGCCGATCAGTGCATGCGACGAACTCGAGGGCAGGCCGTAGTACCAGGTAAGTATGTTCCAGACGATGGCGCCGATCAGCGCGCCGAACACGATGTGGTGATCAACAATCGAGCCGTCGATAATGCCCTGCCCGACGGTTGCCGCCACCTTGAGTTTGAATATGAACAGCGCGACAAAGTTGAAAAACGCCGCCCAGATCACCGCCTGATAGGGTTTGAGCACGCGCGTCGATACCACGGTCGCGATCGAATTGGCGGCGTCGTGGAAACCGTTCATGAAATCGAACGCCAGTGCGACAACGACCAGCAGTACGACGACGTCTAGGCTGATGCTTACGGTATCCATATGCAACAGCCTAGGAATGCTCGAGCACTATGCCCTCGATGATGTTCGCGACATCTTCGCAGCGGTCGGTGATTTCCTCCAGTAACAGATAAACCGAGCGGAGCTTGAACACCTGCTTGAGGTCCGATTCGTCCCGGAACAGCCGCGACATGGCCGAGCGCATCACGCGATCGGCATCGGACTCCAGACGGTCTATTTCCTCGCAGGTTTTGAGTATGGCCTGCGGCGCGCTGAGATTGGCCAGCAGGCCGACGGCGGTTTTCACCCGCTCACAACACATGTGACAGATCTGCGCCAATTGTTCTGCTTCGGGCGTGCCGCGCCGGATATCGTAGAGCAGCAGCGATTCGGCCACGTCCTGGATCAGATCCAGTATGTCGTCCATGCTGGTAATCAGATGATGGATCTGATCACGATCAATCGGTGTGATGAACGTGCTGTGCAGTACCAGCAGCGTTTCGTGGGTGACCTTGTCGGCTGCGCGCTCGGCATCATCGATGCGTCGCGTGTATCGTTCCGCATCGGCCAGATTGGACATCAATCCGACCAGTTCCGCGCTGCCTTCGACGATATGCAATGCGTGGGCATTGAAAAAATCAAAAAACCGACCCTCGCGAGGCATCAATTTGGAGAACAAAGTGGCCATATCGGTATGCGCTTTATGGGATAAAAATTAAGATATTGTTGTTATTGATATTTATTGTTACTTGTCGCTGCCGAGGTTACCTGCGACAGTTCTAGCTTACAGAAGTACGCGCCGCCCGGCCATGCTCCGCCACAGCATGCACATGCGATGCAGCGACCCATCAACCGGTTCGAAACGATGCGCGCCGGGCATGATGATCACTGCAATGGCCGGGCAGTGCTGTTGGGAAAACCGCCGTCCAGAATCCGGAAATTGCCGATCCGCGACAAGCATACGATGACGTTAGCGCCTCGCCGCGCAAAACAATAAGCCGCCTTGCGGCGGCTTAGTCTTTTTGGTGGAGTGGAGGAGGATCGAACTCCCGACCTCCGCATTGCGAACGCGGCGCTCTCCCAGCTGAGCTACCACCCCTAAAAGAGGGCGCGATTTTACCCGCTTGCCGCGCAGGCGGCAAATCCAGCTGCCACACGGGTTGCGCGGTCTATAATCAACGTCCATTTCATTCGGGGGAAATGACCTTGGATATCAAGCCGCCCTATGGTTATCAGGAAATCGTACCGCTGGCCAAGACGCACAAGGTACTGCTTCCGGGAGAGCGCAAGCTCCCGGTGCTGTTTCGCAATCTGAACGCTTTGCCGCTGTCATTTACTGAATTTGCAATCGCCGCCCATGATTATCCGATCGCCTTCATCTCGGGGGACGGCGGCGCCAGTTTCGTAGCCATGGCGATTCTTGGCGTCGAACCGCAGAAAAACCTGTTTGTAACAATGGACGATACCTGGGACGCGCAGGCCTATTTGCCCGCGTATGTGCGCCGCTATCCATTCTGTATGACCCGGGTGACCGTTGACGGCAAGGAAAAGGCCGAACGGATCGCCTGCGTCGAAAAACGCGCCCTGAAGCCTAAAGGCGATGCGCTTTACGATGATCAGGGTGAGCCGCTTCCGGTTTGGGACCGGTTGCGCAAATTGTTGTTCGAATTCGAGGCTGACCTGGCGCGCACCGAGGAAATGTGCCGGACCCTGCACAGCCTGCAACTACTGGAAACGTTTGCCGCACAGGCGTCACCGCAGGGGGAAGCCCCGATTACAGTGACCGGCATGTACCGTGTTTCCGAAGAACGCCTGCATGCGCTGCCGGCGGACAAGCTGAAAGAGCTGGCGCAAAACGGCATGCTGTCGCGAACCTATGTGCATTTGCTGTCGCTGAACAATTTCCAGCGCCTGCTCGACCGCAGAGCGCAGCATGGCAGGTCTGCAAATAACACCGGAAACGCGAATCCGGCGAAGCTGAACTGACTCTCAGCGCGGGCGGGTCCAGGCCCAGACCAGCAGCGCGGCACCGCCAGCGACCATGGGCAGCGACAACCACTGCCCCATGGTCAGGCCCAGCGCCAGCAGTCCGAGAAAACTGTCGGGTTCGCGTGTGTATTCGACGCCGAAGCGGAATACGCCGTAGCCGATCAGGAACAACGCCGACGCCGCGCCGCGTGGACGCGGCTTCTGCGTAAACCACCACAGAATGGCAAACAGCGCGATGCCTTCCAGCGCAAATTCGTAAAGCTGCGACGGATGACGCGCGAGATTGTCGACGTTCGGAAACACCATCGCCCACGGCAGGTCGGTCGGCCTGCCCCACAGTTCGGCGTTGATGAAATTGCCCATGCGCCCGGCCGCCAGCCCCAGCGGCACCAGCGGTGCGATGAAATCGGTGATCCGCAGCCAGTCCTGGCGGCGGCTGCGGGCAAACCAGATCATTGCGATGACCACGCCGAGAAAGCCGCCATGAAATGACATGCCGCCTTCCCAGACATAAAACACCTTCCACGGTGCCGCAACGTAATCACCGAATTTGTAGAACAGCACATAGCCCAGGCGCCCGCCAAGGATGGTACCGAGGATGCCGAAAAAAAGCGCATCGTCGAGGTCGTTGCGCGTCCAGACGCTGCCGGGATTGCGATCGATGCGATAGCGGCCGAGCAGCCAGATCAGCGCAAAGCCAAGCAGGTACATCAGCCCGTACCAGCGCAGGGCCACGGGCCCGAGTTGCAGCGCGATCGGGTCAAACTGAGGATGTACTAGCATTCGGGAAAGCCGATGGAAAAACGAAACGGATAATTACGGGGATACGATAAAATGTCGGCCTCATTATACGTGTCCCGCATCGGCGCACGCCGTGAAATGTCATGGCGCTGCCTTCCCACTGGAGAATACTCATGCCACTGAACAAACGCAGCCACCTGATCACCGCCGGCGTCGCACGCTCACCCAACCGCGCGATGCTTCGAGCCGTGGGCTTCGGTGACGGCGACTTCGAAAAACCCATCGTCGGTGTCGCCAACGGACATTCAACGATGAACCCCTGCAATGCCGGCATCCAGCCGCTGGTCGACCGCGCAATCGACGCACTCAAAGCTTCCGGCGCGATGCCGCAGGTGTTTGGCGTGCCCACGATTACCGACGGCATCGGCATGGGCACCGAAGCCATGAAGTATTCACTGGTGTCGCGCGAAGTCATTGCCGACTGCATCGAAACCGCGGTCAACGGCCAGGCCATGGACGGTGTGCTGGTCTGCGGCGGCTGCGACAAGAACATGCCGGGCGGCATGATCGCGATGCTGCGGATGAATGTGCCGGGCATCTACGTCTATGCCGGCACGATAAAGCCGGGCAAATGGAAAGGCCAGGACCTGACGATCGTCAGTGCGTTCGAAGCCGTCGGCAGTTTTGCCGCGGGCAAGATGAACGAAGAAGATTTCGTCGGCATCGAGAAAAACGCCTGTCCGTCGGTAGGGGCCTGCGGCGGCATGTACACCGCCAACACCATGTCGTCGTCATTCGAAGCACTGGGCATGAGCGCCCTCGGTTCGTCGCAGATGGCCTCGCCCGATCCGGAAAAAGCAGATTCGGCGGCCGAGTCTGCCCGCATACTCGTGAATGCGATCAAGCAGGACATCAAACCACGCGACATCGTCACCCGCAAATCCATCGAGAACGCGGTGGCGCTGATCATGGCCACCGGCGGCTCAACCAACGCCGTGCTGCACTATCTGGCAATCGCCCATGCGGCAGGCGTCAAATGGACCATAGACGATTTCGAGCGCATGCGGAAAAAAGTGCCGGTATTGTGTGACCTCAAACCGTCAGGCCGATATGTGGCGGTGGATTTCCATCGTGCCGGCGGCGTGCCGCAGGTGCTGAAAATGCTGCTGAAGCAGGGCTTGATCCACGGTGACTGCATCACCATCACCGGCAAAACGCTGGCGCAGGAATTGAAGAACGTGCCCGATGCCCCGCGCGCGAACCAGGATGTCATCCGCCCGTGGTCGAATCCGATGTACAGGCACGGCCATCTGGCCATCCTCAAAGGCAACCTCGCACCCGAAGGCTGCGTCGCCAAGATCACGGGTCTGAAGTCACCGAAGATCACCGGACCGGCGCGCGTGTTTGATTCCGAGACCGCGTGCATGAAAGCCATCATGGCCAAAAAAATCAAGGCGGGCGATGTGCTGGTGATCCGCTATGAGGGTCCCAAAGGCGGACCGGGCATGCAGGAAATGCTCGCGCCCACCGGCGCGTTGATCGGCCAGGGTCTGGGTGAGTCCGTGGGCCTGATTACCGATGGCCGGTTCTCCGGCGGCACCTGGGGCATGGTAGTCGGCCATGTCGCGCCGGAAGCATTCGAGGGCGGCCCGATTGCGCTGGTGAAAGAAGGCGACTCCATCACCATCGACGCGCACAGATTGCTGATCGAACTGCATATCACGAAGAAAGAGTTCGCCGCGCGCAAAAAGAAATGGAAACAACCGAAGCCGCGTTACACCCGCGGCGTGCTCGCCAAATTCGCGCGACTGGTCTCGACCGCCAGCAAGGGCGCAGTTACGGACTGACTGCTGCAGGTGGCCCTACGCCGCCTGCAACGCCTGCTCGAGATCGGCAATGATGTCATCGACATGTTCGATGCCGATCGAGAGCCGCACCATGTCCTCGCTGACACCGGCACTCGCCAGCTCCTGCGGCGACAGTTGCCGGTGCGTGGTCGATGCCGGATGACAGGCCAGTGACTTGGCATCGCCGATATTCACCAGCCGCGTCACCAGTTGCAACGCATCGATGAAACGGGCGCCGCCGGCGCTCCCGCTCTTGATGCCGAAACTCAGAATGCCCGATGCCCTGCCACCCATGTAGCGATCAACCAGCGGCTTGTCGGGATGGTCCGGCAGTCCGGCATAGCGCACCCAGCCGACCTTCGGGTGGGTTTTCAGGCATTTCGCCACTGCCAGCGCGTTGTCGCATATGCGGTCCATGCGTACCGCGAGCGTCTCGATGCCCTGCAGGATCAGGAATGCGTTGAACGGCGACAGCGCGGCACCCATGTTGCGCAACGGCACCACGCGCGCGCGACCGATGTACGCTGCCGCTCCCAGCGCTTCCGTATAAACGACGCCGTGATAGGACACGTCGGGTTCGTTCAGGCGACGGAATTTCTTTTTGTGTTCAGCCCATGGGAAATTGCCGGAATCAATGATGATGCCGCCGATCGAGTTGCCATGGCCACCCAGATATTTGGTCAGCGAATGCACAACGATGTCGGCGTCATGCTCGAAAGGCCGGCACAGGTAGGGCGTGGGCACGGTGTTGTCGACGATCACCGGCACGCCGCGCGCGTGCGCAATCGCCGCGAGCACACCGAAATCGACGACGTTGCCCAGCGGATTGCCCACCGATTCACAGAACACGGCCTTGGTCTTGGCGTCGATCAGTTTTTCCCAGGACTTGGGTTCGCGATAATCGGCAAACCGCACTTCGATGCCGTATTGCGGAAACGTGTGGGCGAACAGATTGTAGGTACCGCCATACAACGCGCTCGAAGTCACGATGTTGTCGCCGGCTTCGGCAATGGTCATGATCGCGGCGGTGATTGCTGCCATGCCCGAGGCCATTCCCAGCCCGGCGATGCCGCCCTCCAGTTCGGCCACCCGCTTCTCGAGTACGTCGGTGGTCGGGTTCATGATGCGGGTATAGATGTTGCCCTGCACCTTCAGGTCGAACAGGTCGGCGCCGTGCTGCGTGCTGTCGAATGCATATGAGGTGGTCTGATAAATCGGGACCGCCACAGCTTTGGTCGTGGGATCGGGCTTGTAACCGCCGTGCACGGCGATCGTGTCGATTTTCATGTTTTGCGCTCCGCTGTCGTGGTTGACCGGCCCAGTATATAAGCGCACGCAAAACCAAACATCAACGGCACGCTCGTGGAAAACCCCGGCCGCAGGAGTTGGCGGCATCCGGTTGCGCCGCCGTCGCAGGGCAAGGCGAATCCGCGGATTGATGTGCGCGGATTTCACAGGCATCCGTGCTTTCGACAGCCAGACACAATAAAAATTAATTAAATCAACGAATTAAGATCCATTTCGCCGAAGCAGCCCCGGAATCTGACGTCAACGCTCGCGCCTTCCGCAGCGCTCGCAGCCGGCGCATGCGAATGTCACGGCACGTGCGGGCAGGCCGCGCCGGAGCGCTTTGTGCGATCCGCGGCCTTCGTTACAATTGCCGCTTCTTCGCCATCACATTCCAGGGACCAACCATGAAATACATCTTCATTGCGCTCGCCACGGCCGGCGTACTCGCTACCGGCAGTGCCGCCGCCTCTGAAAAACTCGCCCAATCCAGCGGCTGCATGACCTGCCATGCGGTCGACCGCAAGGCCGTCGGTCCCAGTTACAAGGACATTGCCGCCAAATACCGAGGCGACAAAGGCGCGGAAGCGAATCTGGTGAAGAAAGTCAAAGCCGGCGGCTCCGGCGTGTGGGGCGCGATTCCGATGCCGCCGAACGCCCACGTCAAGGAAGACGACATCAAGACCATCGTGCAGTGGATCCTTTCGACCAAGTAGCGGTTTAACGGTTGACGCAAAAAAGCCGGCAGCAGCCGGCTTTTTCTCAAACCGTTCCGGGAACGCCTAAATTGACAACCTTACAGGCTCCCCCGATAATCGGCAAATCTCTTTCAGTAACAATAAGTTAAATACGAAATTCAGCGTCAGTCGCGGTGCGGGATTGCCGTCCTGCCAGACCATTCACATACTGGAGCCCATGCATATGCACACGCTACGCCAAATCTCTGTCGCCCTGCTCACCGTCGCCCTGATCGCGGGCTGCGGAAAAGACACACCACCGCCCGCGCCCAAAGCAGCTACCCCTGCGGTACCTGCTGTGCTGAACGTAAAGATCGGTTCAGCGTCGCCGCTGACCGGCCCGCAGGCCCACATCGGCATCGATATCCGCAATGGTGTGCAACTGGCCATTGACGACGCCAACGCAGCCAACATCGAAATCGGCGGCGCCAAAGCACGATTCGAACTGGTGGCGGAGGATGATGAAGCCAATCCAACCAAAGCCACCACCGTCGCACAGAAACTGGCCGATGCGAAGGTTGCCGCGGTTGTCGGCCACTTCAACTCGGGCGCCTCGATTCCAGCATCGAAAATTTATTCCGATGCCGGCATTCCGCAGATCTCGCCCTCTTCAACCAACCCCAAATACACGCAGCAGGGATTCAAAACCACCTTTCGCGTGGTCGCGCATGACGACCAGCAAGGCCCGACGCTGGCGCGTTTTGCCGCGAAAACGCTGCAGGCGAAAAGCGTTGCCGTCATCGACGACAGCACCGCCTACGGCCAGGGACTTGCCGACGCGTTCGAAAATACCGCCAAGACACTCGGCGTCAAAGTGCTCGCCCGCGAGCACACCACCGACAAGGACACCGATTTCCGCGCCATTCTGACCAAGATCAAGGGCACCAAGCCAGACCTGGTCATGTTCGGCGGCATTGATCCGCAGGCCGCACCGATGATCCGGCAGATGAAGGAACTCGGCATCAAAGCCAAGTTCATCGGCGGCGACGGTATGCAGACGCCCAACTTCATCAAGATCGCCGGCGACGCGTCTGACGGCGCCATGGCATCAATTCCCGGGCTGCCCAAGGAACAGATGCCTGGCGGCAATGCCTTCCTCGAAAAATACAAGGCCAAGTTCGAGAAGGAAGTCGAATTGTTCGCCCCCATGGGCTATGACGCAGTCATGGTGTTCATCGACGCGATGAAACGTGCCGGCTCTGCCGATCCCGCAAAATTTCTGCCGGAACTCGGCAAGACCGATTATCAGGGCGTCATCGGTCCGATTGCCTTTGACGAAAAAGGTGATCTCAAAAACGGTCCGATCACGATTTATGTGGTGAAAGGCGGCAAATGGGAGCCGCTGGAAACCGTCAAACCCGACGCCGACGCAGGACGGAAGTAAAGCCCCGGATCAGCCTCCAACGGCACCCTTTGCGGTGCCGTTGCTGTCTCTAGCAATGGAAATTTTCGCGCAACAACTAGTCAACGGCCTGGTGCTGGGGAGCATCTACGCCCTGGTCGCGCTCGGCTATACGATGGTTTACGGCATCTTGGGTCTGATCAATTTCGCCCACGGTGACATCACCATGATCGGCGCACTGGTTTCCTTGACAGCAGTGCAATTGCTCGCAGCGGCAGGCGTACCTGCACCGGTCGTACTGGTGCTTGCGGGCGGCGCCGCGATGGTCGTCTGTGTCGCCCTTGGCGTATCGATTGAGCGCGTCGCCTACCGGCCGCTGCGGCACGCCCCGCGGCTCGCGCCTTTGATCACCGCAATCGGCATCTCGATCTTGCTGCAGTATTCCGCCGCGCTGATCTGGGGCAAGCAGTACATCGCAATGCCGGAAATCGTCGAACCCACCCGCATCGTGATCGCGGGCGCGCAATTGACCAGCCTGCAAGCAACCATTTTTCTGCTGGCGTGCGCCATCATGGCCGGCCTGTTGTGGTTTCTAAAAGCCAGTCGCATGGGGCGCGCGATGCGTGCAACCGAACAGAATCCGGCCGTCGCCGGACTGATGGGCGTCAATACCAATAAGGTCATCGCCTTCACATTCGTGCTCGGCTCGGCGATCGGCGCCATCGCCGGGCTGATGGTCGTGCTGTATTACGGCCTGGGCCACTATTTCATGGGATTCATGCTCGGCTTGAAGGCTTTCACTGCCGCAGTGCTCGGTGGCATCGGCAACGTCGCCGGCGCCGTCCTGGGGGGTCTGCTTCTGGGTGTCATCGAGAGCCTCGCCTCCGGCTATATCGGCGACCTGACCGGTGGAGTACTGGGCAGCAATTACCGCGATATTTTCGCTTTCCTGGTGCTGGTGCTGGTGCTGGTGTTGAAGCCATCGGGGCTGATGGGCCAGCACAGCGGAGACCGTGCATGACTGCGGCGACTACGACCATCAAAACTCTCGCCGGCAATCCGCATTGCAGGCGGCTGGCGTGGCTCGCCATCGTACTGTTGCTGCTTGCCGCACCTTTCCTGATCGAGACGACCCTCGGCCGCAGCTGGGTGCGCATCGCTGACGTGGCACTGCTGTTCATCATGCTGGCACTGGGACTGAACATTGTGGTCGGCTTCGCCGGGCTGCTTGATCTGGGTTACATCGCGTTCTTCGCCGTCGGTGCGTACAGCTATGCGCTGCTGGCATCGCCGCAGCTCGGCGTGCACTGGCCCTTTCTGGTATTACTGCCGCTGGGCGCCGCCGTCGCGGCGCTGTTCGGCATCCTGCTTGGCGGACCGACGCTACGTCTGCGGGGCGATTACCTCGCAATCGTCACACTCGGATTCGGCGAAATCATCCGCGTATTCCTGAACAACCTGAACCGGCCCGTCAATATCACCAATGGACCGCAGGGCATTACGCTGATCGATCCGCTTCAGATCGGTGGTTTCTCGCTGGCACAGACACATACTTTCGCCGGCCTGACGTTTTCACCCGTGCATAGCTATTATTTTGTGTTTCTCGCGTGCGCCGTGGTGTCGATCATCATTTCGCTGCGGCTCGAAAATTCGCGCATCGGTCGCGCCTGGGTCGCCATCCGCGATGACGAACTGGCGGCCTCGGCAATGGGCATCAACACGCGCAACGTGAAATTGCTGGCGTTCGCGATGGGCGCGACCTTCGGCGGCGTTGCCGGCGGCCTTTTTGCCTCATTTCAGGGATTTGTCAGTCCGGAAAGCTTTCACCTGATCGACTCGATCATGGTGCTGTGCATGGTGGTGCTGGGCGGCATGGGCAATGTCGCGGGTGTCGTGCTCGGCGCGGTGCTGCTGACCGCGTTGCCTGAAGCATTGCGCTACGTCGGCCCGCTGCAGCAAAGCTGGTTTGGCGAGGTCATCATCGACCCTGCCGACCTGCGCATGCTGCTGTTCGGCCTGGCGCTGGTGCTGATGATGCTGCTGCGGCCGTCGGGCATCTGGCCGTCGCGGCGGCGACACGTCGCCGGTCCGCCGGCGAAGGAAACGGAGGCGCCCAGTGCCGCCCGCTGAAGCACTGCTCCGCGCAACCGGCATCAGCAAGCACTTCGGCGGGCTGGCCGCGCTGTCGGACGTATCCATCACGATACGCCGTGGTGACATATTCGGTCTGATCGGGCCGAACGGCGCAGGCAAGACCACGTTATTCAATGTGCTGACCGGCATTTATGCGGCCGACGCCGGAGAATTTGTATTCGACGGCGCCCCTCTGGACGGACTCAAGCCGCACGAAGTGGCCCGTCACGGCATTGCCCGGACCTTCCAGAACATCCGCCTGTTCGCCAGCATGACTGCATTGGAGAACGTGATGGTCGGCCGTCATATCCGAACGCACGGCGGTGTGCTGGGTGCGGTGTTCAGAACCGGCCGCACGATGGCCGAGGAACGCGCAATTACGCGCCGCGCCCACGAACTTCTCGACTACTGCGGACTGGCAGCACGCATGAACAGTCTGGCAGGCGACCTGTCCTACGGCGACCAGCGCAGACTGGAAATCGCGAGAGCGCTTGCCACCGAACCCAAACTGCTCGCGCTGGATGAACCGGCTGCCGGCATGAATGCGACAGAAACAGCGCAATTAAGAACGCTGCTCGAGCGCATTCGCGCTGACGGCATCACGTTGCTGCTGATCGAGCACGACATGAAACTGGTCATGGGCATGTCGCACAACGTCGCGGTGCTCGACTACGGCGAGAAAATTGCCGAGGGTGACCCGGCTGCAATTCAGCGCGACCCCAAAGTCATCGAAGCCTATCTTGGCGGCGGTCTGGCCTGAAGCGCGCACGCGATGCTCAAGGTCCGGCAACTGGAGGTGGCATACGGCGGCATCAAAGCCGTCAAAGGCATAGACCTGGATGTGGCCGCCGGCGAACTGGTCGCGCTGATAGGTGCCAATGGCGCCGGCAAGACCAGCACATTGAAGGCACTCTCCGGCCTTCTGAAGCCGGTCGCCGGCAGCATCGCTTATGATGACGCTGATGTCACGGGAAAACCCGCCTATGAACTGGTCCGGCGCGGTCTGGCCATGGTGCCTGAGGGGCGCGGCGTGTTTCCGCGCCTCACGGTCGCGGAAAATCTGGCCATGGGTGCATACACGCAAACCGATGCAACGGCCATACGCAGGGATTTCGACCGCGCATACACGCTGTTTCCGCGACTGGCCGAACGGCGCGCACAAATGGCCGGAACCCTGTCCGGCGGTGAACAGCAGATGCTGGCCATGGCCCGCGCACTGATGTGCCGGCCGCGGCTGCTGCTGCTTGATGAGCCGAGCATGGGCCTTGCGCCGATAATGGTGCATAAGATTTTCGAGACGGTACGTGCCGTCGCGGCGGAAGGTGTGACCATGCTGCTGGTGGAGCAAAATGCCAAACTGGCGCTGGAAACCTGCGATCGCGGGTACGTCATGGAAAGCGGCACCATCGTTTTGTCTGATAATGCAAAAACCCTGATGACCAATCCACAGGTAAGGCATGCGTATCTTGGAGAATGACCCTCGAATTCCGGTGCCGGCGATGCCGCCCACGTCGTCGCCGCAGCCACAGAATATGGCCAAGGCGGGAAATCTGCACAACCTTCGTCTGCCGCTGATCGCGGTAATCGCGGTTCTGCTGGTGGCGTTGCTCGGCTTTCTTTATCTGAAAAGCCAGGGGGTGGATTACCGCGTACAGGGCGATATTCTTGATTACCTGCGGGAACTCAAGGAAATCGACGGACGCGGGGATCTCGACGTGCTGCGCGCGCGCGTCGAGGGAACCTCCGGAAAAATGCGTCCGATCGGAGAACGGAATGCACGCATACCCGAGCTGCTGCGCCGCCTGCAGCAATCCTCCGGCCTGGTTTCGAGCCCGACATTGAACCGCAACCTGCCCGCTCTGGTGGAGGCTTTTGAGCGGAAAACCGAATTGCTGAACCGTTACCAGGCCGCCGGGGACACCGTTACCGAGGCACTCGGCCGCATGGTCACATTCGACAGCGAAATTGCCGGCCTGGTCCGCGGTGCATGGGAAAGCTACCCTCAACGTGATCGCCTGGTCGCCATTGAAAGTACGGCCGCCCTGCTGTTCGCGCATGTCATGCGTTACGCCGCCGACCCGACCGATGCGCAACGCCAGAACGTCGAAGTCTTTGCGGCCGACCTGCGCAAGGCTGGAAGCGGCACACCCGCCGCGCTGCGCGAAGGGCTTGCACGCATGGACAACACCGTGCAGCAGATCCTCGGCGCAAAGCCGGTGGAAAATGATCTGTTCGGGAAAATCACGATCGCGTCCGCCGGACCGCGTATCGACAGCCTCACTAATGCGTTTACTGCGGAAACCGCGAACATTCAGACCGACAGCGAACGCTACCGCATCTACCTGATCGCCTACGCCGGCGCGCTGCTGATCCTGATCGGTTATCTGCTCTCGCGGCTGGCTGTCAGCTATCGCCTGCTGGAATCGCGAGTGGAAGAACGTACTCGGGAACTGTCGGATGCACTACGCCAGTTGAAGGAATCGGAATCGCAGTTGATCCAGACCGAGAAGATGTCTTCACTGGGACAAATGGTGGCCGGCGTCGCCCATGAGATCAACACGCCGCTGGCTTATGTCAAAAACAGCCTGAGTGCGGTCGCCGGCCAGTTGCCGGAAGTAAAAAAGCTGATTGTCGAAACCAACAAGCTGCTGCGGCTGATGGAAGACAACAGCCCGGATCCGGAGCGGTTGCGGGTCAAATACACTGCAGTACGCGATCTGATTCACTATTTTGCCGGAGAGCAGGCGCTGGCCGAAATGGGAAAGCTCGCACAGGACGGCCTCTACGGCATAGAGCAGATCTCGGAAATCGTGGTGAATCTGAAAAACTTCAGCCGCCTGGACCGCAGCAAGGTATCGAGCTTCAACCTGAACGAAGGGCTGGAGAGTGCGCTGATCCTCGCCAAGCACGAGCTCAAACACCTTACCGTGAAGAAAAACCTGGGAGAAATTCCCGCCATTACCTGCTCTCCGTCGCAGCTTAATCAGGTCTTTCTCAATCTCATCAACAACGCCGCGCAGGCAATTGAGACGGGCAGTGGCGAGATCACATTGAGCACGCGGATAGAGGACCCCGAACACGTGGCCGTGGAAATTGCCGACAATGGCAAAGGCATTCCGCCGGAAATCATCTCAAAGATTTTCGATCCGTTCTTTACGACCAAGGGCGTCGGCAAGGGCACGGGACTCGGACTGTCGATTTCGTACAAGATTATTGAACAGCACGGTGGTAGGATCAGCGTTGATTCCACCCCGGGCCAGGGCACGCGATTCACCATCGTGTTACCGTTGACGCCGCTTGAAACGGCAGATCCCGACGACCTGACATGACTGCGGCATATCCGAAAAACATCGGCAAGTACGAAATCCAGGGAATACTTGGCCGAGGCGGCATGGGCGTCGTCTATAAGGCTTTCGATCCGGCAATACACCGGCAGGTTGCGATCAAAACCATCACCAAGTCGGCGATGGATCTGTCAGAGCTGCAGTATGCAATTGCCCGTTTCCGCCACGAAGCACAGGCCGTTGGTCGATTGACGCATTCGCGCATTGCGGCAATTTATGATTATGGCGAGGACGAGGACCTCGCTTATATCGTGATGGAGCTGGTACACGGGAAATCGCTGTACGAGCACCTGCAGAACAAGGCAAAGTTCGATCTCACCGAAATCGGCGAGATCATCCGGCAACTCCTGGACGGCCTGGGTTACGCCCACGCCCAGGGCGTGGTTCATCGCGACATCAAACCATCCAATCTGCTGGTCAATGACGATGGCCGTATCAAGATCAGCGATTTCGGCATCGCCCATCTGGATTCATCCTCGCTGACACAGGTCGGGGAAATCATGGGCTCACCCGGCTACATGTCGCCGGAGCAATTTACCGGAGACGAGCCGGATGCGCGTACCGACATTTACGCAGCCGGCGTCATTGCTTACGAACTGCTGACCGGACGCAAGCCTTTCACCGGCAGCAATGTCGAAATCATGCGCCAGGTCATCAGCGAACTGCCGCCCAAACCGTCTGATTTCAGTCCGGACATATCCGTCCAGCTCGACTGGGCGACACACAAGGCTCTGGCGAAAAAACGTGAAGACCGCTTCCAGACTGCGCGGGAGTTCGCGCTCGCCTTTGTCCAGGGCATCGCGGCGAGTCTGCGCGCCAACAAGCCTGCTGCTACCAAGGATGCGGCCAACGAAACCACCCAGCGCCTGGACCCGAAGCTGGTTTCTGCGGCCCGGGTGATCGCGGGCATGCAGGCGGGCAAGCCAGCCGCGGAACCGGCTGCGGCCAGCAACGCGGCACCGGTAAAGTCCGCATTCGACACCGCTGGAAAAAAAGCGAAACTGCTGTTTGTCGACGACGAGGAACGCATACTCAACGCATTGCGTTCGGTATTTCGCGCCAAATACAACGTATTCACGGCAAGCAGCGGTCCGGAAGCGATGGAGTTCCTTAAACGCTTTCGCCCTCATGTGGTCATCAGTGATCAGCGCATGCCGGAAATGACGGGTGTGGAGTTCCTGCGGCAGGTCAAGGATTTTGCTCCCCATACGGTACGCATACTGCTGACCGGCTACTCGGATCTGGCCTCCATCGTCGGCTCAATCAACGACGGCGAAGTCTTCCGCTTCGTCAGCAAACCCTGGGACAACGCTGAAATCCAGAAGACCATCGGCGAAGCCGCGGCGATTGCGCTTGAGCTCGCCGATATGGCGGCGGCACCGGTCATTGTCCCGGAAAAAGTCAGTTGCGGCGTTCTGGTGCTGGACCACGACCAGAGCGTATTTCGTGCCACCAATGAACTGATGGGCAGCGTATGCCCGGTGATGCACGCGCAGGACATCGACCGGGCGCTGGCGATTCTCGGGGAACAGGAAGTAGCCGTCATCGTCGCCGACCTGGACAAGAGCGACAAGAAGGCGGTGGCTGCGATCAAGCTGCTGAAACAGGACCACCCGGAGATCCTGGTGATCGTCATGACCGAGGCCTCGGACTCGGAAATGGTGATTGAGCTGATCAATCAGGCGCAGGTATTCCGCTTCCTCACCAAACCGCTGAATCTGAAACTGCTGCAACAGCACGTACACGCCGCGCTGGCGCGCTACCAGTCATTCCGCAAGACCCCGAAACTGATGAAGCAGCACCGCGTGGTGACAGCGGGCGCAGCCGATACCTCCGTGCTCGGTTTGCTGCAGGGGAAAATCCGCTCCCTCAAATCCTGGCTCGGCGTCTGACGCCGGTGGGCGGCATCGCTGCCTGTTACACCCAGTTCCGGTCAACCAGAAAATCCGAGTACAGCCGCGCCTCCGGTGAACCCGGTTGCGGCGCCCAGTCATAACGCCAGTGCACCACCGGCGGCAGTGACATCAGGATGGATTCCGTGCGCCCGCCCGACTGCAGTCCGAACAGCGTGCCACGGTCATATACCAGATTGAATTCGACGTAGCGGCCGCGACGATAGGCCTGGAAATCACGCTCACGCTCACCGTAAGGCAGATCGCGCCGGCGCTCGACGATGGGAACATAGGCCGGCAGAAAATGATCGCCGACGCTGCGGGTCAATGCAAAGCAGGTCGCAAAATCCGGCGCATTCAGGTCGTCAAAAAACACGCCTCCAATGCCCCGGGGTTCTGCGCGATGCTTCAGGAAAAAATAGCGGTCGCACCATTGCTTGAACCGCGGATGATGATCGTCCCCGAACGGTGACAGGGCGTCGCGGCAGGTGCGGTGAAAATGCACCGCATCTTCCTCGAACCCGTAATACGGTGTGAGGTCCATGCCGCCGCCGAACCACCACACCGGAACAGCGCCGGCCTTTTCGGCAATGAAGCAGCGCACATTCAAGTGTACCGTAGGCACGTACGGGTTACGCGGGTGCAGTACCAGTGATACGCCCATGGCCTGGAAAGAACGGCCGGAAAGTTCGGGGCGCGCCGCGGACGCCGACGGCGGCAGATTGTCACCGTAGACATGGGAATAGCCGACCCCCGCGCGTTCAAACAGCGCTCCACCCTCAATCAGCCGGGTAACACCGCCGCCACCCTGCGGGCGGTCCCATGCATCACGAGAAAACGTTCCGCCATCGAGCGCCGCGAGGCGGTCGACGATCGCCTGCTGCAATCCGGTCAGATAGTCTTTTACTGCAATGACGTCCATCGCTCGCCCCTGGCGCGTACGCGTTATCGCGCCTTGCCGGTGCCGCCCGGTGCGGCAACGGCTCGGTGCCCGATATCGCGACGATACTGCATACCGTCGAAGCGGATCTGGCCGGCGATTTCATAGGCGCGACGCTGTGCGGTCCGCGTGTTGTGACCCAGCGCCGTGACACACAGCACGCGGCCGCCGCTGGTCACGGCATCCTTGCCCGCGAGCGTAGTACCGGCGTGAAAAACGTGAAAATCCTCGGCCGGCGCCGGCAACCCGTGTATCACGTCGCCTTTGCGCGGCTCATCGGGGTAATTTGCCGCCGCCAGCACCACGCCCAGCGCCACCCGCGGGTCCCAGTCCGCACTGGCCGTATTCAGCTTGCCGTCAAGTGCGGCCTCCAGCAGTGTTACCAGGTCGCTTTTCAGCCGCATCATGATCGGCTGCGTCTCCGGATCACCCATCCGGCAGTTGAATTCCAGCACTTTGAGCTGGCTATCGGTGCCGATCATCAGTCCTGCATACAAAAACCCGGTATAAGGAATCCCGTCCGCCGCCATCCCGTCTATCGTCGGCTGTATGACTTCACGCATGACGCGCGCGTGCATCCGCGGCGTCACCACCGGCGCCGGCGAATACGCGCCCATGCCGCCGGTATTTGGGCCGGCATCGCCATCCCGCAGACGCTTGTGATCCTGGCTGCTGGCCAGCGCCAGCGCATTGCGACCGTCGGCAAGCACGATAAAACTGGCTTCTTCGCCTTCGAGAAACTCTTCGATGACCACGCGCGCACCGGCCGCACCCATCTTGTTGCCGACCAGCATCATGTCAACAGCAGCATGCGCTTCGTCCGCGTTCATCGCCACCACCACCCCTTTGCCTGCCGCCAGTCCATCGGCCTTGATGACGATCGGTGCGCCCTCGCGATCGATATACGCATGCGCTGCGGCAGCCTCGGTGAACGTCGCGTACGCCGCGCTCGGTATTCCGTGGCGTGCCATGAAGCTCTTGGCAAAATCCTTGGAGCTCTCGAGTTGAGCGGCCTTTTGGGTCGGCCCGAATATCCGGTGACCGGCGCTGCGCACGGCGTCGACCATTCCGGCGGCGAGCGGGGCCTCGGGGCCGACCACGGTCAGCGCAATGTCATTTTTGTTAATAAAATCAATTACTTGCTGGATATCATCGAGGGCGACGTTTTCCAGCCCATCCTCGTTTGCCGTACCGGCATTGCCGGGCGCGACGCTGACTTTTGAAACCCGCGCGGACTGCGCGAGTTTCCACGCCAGAGCATGCTCGCGGCCACCGCCGCCGACGACAAGTATTTTCATGACAATCGTAAGTTACAAATTTGGGAAAAATAAATCCTGAACTGTACGCAACACCGGCTACTTCGGCTGCACCATCTCGCTCGCGGGATATGCAGGATCAGTACGTCAATGGCGGAAATGCCTGAACCCGGTAAATACCATGGCAATGTCATGCTCGTCAGCCGCGGCGATCACCTCTTCGTCGCGCAGGCTGCCGCCGGGCTGAATGATCGCCGCGGCGCCCGCCGCAGCGACGACATCGACTCCGTCGCGGAACGGAAAAAATGCATCGGACGCAACCACCGATGCGCTCAGCTGAAGCTTTGCATTGGCTGCCTTGATCGTCGCAATGCGTGCGGAATCGACCCGGCTCATCTGTCCGGCGCCCACACCCAGCGTCTGTCCGTCCCCGCAAAACACGATGGCGTTGGACTTGACGAACTTCGCGACACGCCATGCAAACAACAGATCCGCCAGCTGCGCCTCCGACGGCGCGCGCTTGGTGACAACCCGGAACTGGGCCGCAGCAACATTGACGCTGTCGGGCGATTGCACCAGCAGGCCGCCGCCGACGCGCTTCAGATCAAACCGATTGGCCCCTGCAGTCAGGGGCACTTCCAGCACCCGGATATTGGCCTTGTCAGCGAACACGGCGAGTGCATCAGGTGTCACCTGCGGCGCAATGATCACTTCCACGAACTGCCTGGAAATTGCCTTCGCCGCAACAGCGTCCAGCGGCCGATTCACGGCAATGATGCCGCCGAACGCCGAAGTCGGATCCGTCGCAAAAGCCTTGTCGTACGCAGCCGCGACATCAGCGGCAATCGCGACCCCGCAGGGATTGGCATGTTTGACGATCACGCAGGCCGGCGCATCAAGTGTCTTGACGCATTCCCAGGCCGCATCGGCATCGGCAATATTGTTATAGGACAGCTCTTTGCCCTGCAATTGCCGGTACCCGGACAAACTGCCCGGCGCCGGCGCAAGATCCCGGTAAAACGCGGCCTGCTGGTGCGGATTTTCACCATAACGCAGCGTCTGCACGCAATCGAATTGCAGATTGAGTCTGGCCGGAAACGTTGCCTGCTTGCCGTCCGGTTGCAACGCCGTCAGATAGTTGCTGATCGCACTGTCATAGGCCGCCGTATGGGAAAAAGCCTTGCGTGCGAGCCGGAACCGGGTCTCTGCACCCAGCGCCCCGCTGGCCGAGTTCATTTCTCTCAGCAAAAGGGCGTAGTCGGCGGGATCCGTTACCACCGCAACATGTTCGTAGTTTTTGGCGGCACTGCGCACCATGGCCGGACCGCCGATGTCGATATTCTCGATGGCATCTGCCAGCGGGCAATCGGGTTTGGCTATGGTCTGCGTGAACGGATAGAGGTTGACCACAACCAGGTCGATGCCGGCGAAACCCGCTTTCTGCATGGCAGCGACATGTTCGGGAGAATCACGGCGCGCCAGCAGTCCGGCGTGGATGCGCGGATGCAGCGTTTTGACACGACCATCGAGCATTTCCGGGAAACCGGTGTAATCGGCGACGTCCGTCACCTCAAGACCGGCGTCGCGCAGCAACCTGGCCGTGCCACCGGTCGACAGCAATGCAACGCCGAAACCGGCAAGTCCGCGGGCGAACTCGACAACACCTTCTTTGTCGGAAACGCTGATTAGTGCCTGTTTGATTATGGCCATGGCCGCATAACCGGAAGCACGGTTACGTTCATCAGTCGCGAACGCCCCGGCCCGGTCAAAGCTTGATGTTGTACGTTTTGATTTTCTTGCGCAGCGTATTGCGATTGATCCCGAGCATGGCTGCAGCATGCGATTGATTGCCACGCACCTTGTTCAACACGGATTCCAGCAACGGTTTCTCCACGCTGCCGATGACCATGTCGTACACACCACAGGCTTTTTCCCCGTCGAGGTCGCGAAAGTAGCCGTCGATTGCCCGGCGAACTACACGGCTCATTTCGGTTTCATTCATCATGCTGCAAGTTCCTCCACATAGGTCAGGCGTTCGCCCAGACCCGATAGCTCTGCGAAAAAGTCATTGACGGCATCGAGCTGCTCCGCACAGGTCAGCAGCTGGTTCATGCCATGGCGAAATGCCGCGGACCCGGCCAGTCCCTTCGTGTACCAGGAGATATGTTTGCGCGCAACGCGCACGCCGGTCTGCTCGCCGTAGAACCCGTACAGGTCGTGCAGATGCGCAACCAGTACGCGATGTATTTCCTCCACTGACGGCGGCGGCAGGTGCTCACCGGTGCCGAGGAAGTGAGTGATTTCACGGAACATCCATGGCCGGCCCTGCGCTGCGCGCCCGATCATTACCGCATCGGCTTTGGTGAACTCGAGGACATGTTTGACGCGCTCCGGCGTCGTAATGTCGCCGTTGGCAATCACCGGGATGCGGATCTCGGCCTTGACCGCGGCAATCGTGTCGTACTCGGCATTGCCGGTGTAACCACACGCCCGGGTGCGCCCGTGTATCGCCAGCGCCTGGATGCCTGCGCTTTCGGCAATGCGTGCGACGGCGCGCGCGTTGCGATGGTCGCGATCCCACCCGGTACGAATCTTCAGCGTCACCGGCAC
>JAOUIN010000108.1 GCA_029883965.1 Betaproteobacteria bacterium | reverse complement strand
CTCTTTCCGGTGGCCGCTGAGCGTCAGCAGCCGAACCGCTTAAAGCCTGCTCAGTATTTCGGCGCCTTTCGCCAGCGTTTCTTCGGATTTTGCAAAGCAGAAGCGCAGCACGCGGTGCGCGGGCGGCTTGCGGTAGAACACCGATACGGGGATCGCCGCGATGCCGTGTTCCCTGGTCAGGCGCAGCGCGAGGTCGGTGTCTTTCTCGTCGCTGATCGCTTCATAAGACAGGTTCTGGAAAAACGTGCCGCGGGACGGCAGCGGCTTGAAGCGTGACGCTTTTACGCCGTCCAGGAAAAAATCCCGCTTCTGCTGGTAGAACGCCGCGAGTTGCAGGTAGGCGTCCTTGTTCTTCATGTATTCGGCGAACACGTATTGCAGCGGGCCGTTGGTGACGAAGGCGTTGAACTGGTGGACCTTGCGGAATTCCGCCATCAGTTCGCGCGGCGCGGCGACATAGCCCATTTTCCAGCCGGTGACGCTGTAGGTCTTGCCGAACGATGAAATGAAAAAGCTGCGTTCGGCGAGGCCCGGGAAACGCGTCACGCTCTGGTGCTGGTGGCCGTCGAACACGATGTGTTCGTAAACCTCGTCGCTGATGACGACGATGTTGGTTTTCTTGAGGATGCCTTCGAGCATGCGCAGGTCTTCCGCGGATAGTACGGTGGCCGTCGGATTGTTCGGCGTGTTGAGGATGATTGCGCGGGTTTTCGGGGTGATCGCGGTCTCGACCGCTGGCCAGTCGATGCTGTAATCGGGGTAGCGCATCTGCACATACACCGGCTTGCCGCCGTGCACTTCCACCGCCGGTGCGTAGCTGTCGTAGGCGGGCTCGAACAGGATGACTTCGTCTCCGGGGCGGATCAGCGTGGCCACCGCGGTGTAGATCGCGTAGGTCGCACCGGGCACGATGGTGATTTCGTCTTCGACATCGTAGCGTGCGCCGTACAGCGTTTCGATTTTTTCGGCGACCGCCTCGCGCAGCGCGGGTATGCCCGCCATCGGCGGATACTGGTTGACGCCGGCATTGAAATATTTCGTCACCAGTGCGCGCAGTTCGGCGGCACACTCGAAATCCGGAAAACCCTGTGACAGGTTGATGGCCTTGTGTTCGGCGGCGAGCCGCGACATCACCGTGAAAATGGTGGTGCCGACATGCGGGAGTTTGGAGGGGATACGGCCGGGATAGGTCGGCATCAGCTGGACGGGTGAGTTAATGCAGCGGTTTTTCAGCGGCTATTCTAGCCTAGGACGATTTAACCGTAGCGGGCTTGCGCTCGGACAACTGGCGGAAGTTGTCGATGTAATCCTCCAGCCGGTGCACGATGTGGCTGCGCTGTTCGGCGTTGAGCAGGCGGTGCACGTCGGCGTAAAACTGGGCGCGCTTCTGCCAGGACTCTGTGAACAACTGCCCCTGCTGCGGACTGCGGCCGGCTTCCCAGTGCACCAGCCAGTCACTCAACCGCTGTGCAAACACTTTGCGATCGCCGGTGCGCTGTTCCAGCAGCACGATGAATTCACGCTGGCGGCGCAGCCGGTCCTCATGACGGAGCTGGTCCGTCAGCGGCACGGCCCTGAGCAGCGCGATGATGCGCGTTTCCTGCGCATCGGACAGGTGGCCCGCCCACTCGCGCAGCTGCGACAGCGTTTTCTGCGCGTAGACCTTGCGCCGTTCGGCTTCGCCGTCCTGGGTCCGGTTCTCGCGCAGGAATTTGCGGTTGTTGTTGTCGAGTTCTTTTCGGAAGTGCTCGATCTGCGCGGGCGACAACGTCGCCAGCAGGTCGGCCGCGTCTGCGGCGGCGTGTGCAGCAATCTTCGCATAGCGCTGACGGAAGCCGTCGATCAGCCACAGCATGTCGGCAGGCTGCAGGCCGCGCTGTGCGCGCTTCTGCATGTCTTCGAGAAACCGGGCGTACTCGGGCAGCTGATCGTGGCGGTGCCACTGGTGCAGCCGGTCAAACCGCCTGGCGAAAGCGTCACGCTGTTCGGAGGTCAGATCAAAGTAGTCATGCGCCATCCACGTCGCAATGGAGTCGAGATGGCTGTAACCGAGGCGTACCATGCTGCAGCCGCCGATCAGCAGCAGGGCCAGCATGCACAGCAACAGTCGTAAGGCTACAGGGCGTAACAAGTGTGGCATTGCGAGTGATGTCCAGAGGCGCAGGTTAAACGGGCAGCCCGTTGCCGGGCAGAAATGATCAACCGGCGAAATAATCCATCATTTTCTTGCGCGCTGCGGCATCAGGCAGGCGGCCGGTGCACGCCGCCATGTTGTCTTCGATATGACGCACCAGGCGGGTGCCGGGTATGGCGCAGGTCACGGCCGGGTGACTGATGATCCATTTCAGGAAAAACTGCGCCCAGCTGTTGCAGTCGAAATCCGCGCACCACGGTGGCAGCGGTTTGCCGCGCACCGTGCCGAACAGCCCGCCCTGGGAGAACGGCCGGTTGATTAATGTCGCGGTACCGGAGTCGGCGCAGGCCGGCAGCAGCCGCGCGCCGGCCTCGGGTTCGTCCAGTGAATAGTTGATCTGCAGGAAATCGAAGTCGCCGGTTTTGACCAGCTGTTCGAGCTCGGCGTGGGCGCCCGCGGTGTAATGCGTGATGCCGAGGTAACGGATGCGCCCGGCCTTTTTCATGTCGCGCAGCACCGGCAGATGGGTTTTGAGGTCGAGCAGATTGTGCACCTGCATCAGGTCGATGACCCTGGTTTGCATGAGTCGCGCGGATTCTTCCATCTGGCGCATGCCGTCGCTGCGGCCCGTGGTCCAGACCTTGGTGGCATAGAACAATGAATCGCGCGCCTTGAGTGCGGTGGCCAGCGTACCGACCGCGGCCTCGGCGCGGCCGTACATGGGTGAGGAATCGACGACCTTGCCGCCGAGTTCGATGAAGCGGCGCAGCACGTCTTTGAGTTCGGTTCCGGGCAGTTGGGCGGTCGCCACGTCAAATACCTGGTACGTGCCGAGTCCGACCGCGGGCAGGCGTTCGCCGCTGCGCGGGATCGGTCGCGTAATCAGGCCAGCGGGTGCGCTGCGGGCCTCAGGCATGGCCGAAATCAGGGCGACGGCGCCGGCGGCTTTCAGCAGGTCGCGGCGTTTCGAGTCGGGGGTTGGCGCATTTCTCATCGGTGGCTGCCAAGTCAGGGTTTCGGGACGGGTTATTCATGTTTTTGCAGCACGTAGCCGCGCTCACGCATGCATGAACGCATGAGATCCTGCTCGACCTGAAATCGTTCAGTATCGAAGCGGGCGGTCTCGATCGGGTCGGCAAGGCGCCGGTTATCCACGATCGTGGGTTGTGACGGCCGGTACCACACCGGAACCTGCTCGCGCGCCGCGATGCGCGCTCGCTCGGTGCATTCGGTGAGGTCACGATCTTTTGCCTCGGCAGTCGCGTCAACCTTATGCCATTCCAGTGAAGCACATCCGCCAAACAGCGCAATGCACGTGAAGGCGACAGGGGCAACGGGTCTTAACCTGAGCATATTGAGTTAGAGTAACACTTTGGCGTCCGGTTTTCTCGGAGTGGATTGTGTGAGGGAGAGTGTAGTGCCGGCAACATTGCTCAAGGATGGTCTGGTAGCGTTTTCCAAGCGCGGGTGTCCGACCTGCGTGATGATCGAAGGCGAAATGCAGCGCGCGGCGCGCGAAAAAAACGATTTCCAGATCGTATCGCAGGACGATCCGCGGTTCCCGCCCGATGTGGATGCAGTGATCGACGACCGCGACCTGAATTTGTCATGGACTAACAACATTGAATTCATGCCGACGCTGATCCGTTTCGAGGGCGGACGCGAGATGGAGCGCGTGGTCGGCTGGGACCGCGAAGGCTGGCAGCGGCTGACCGGCATCAAGGATCTTGGGCAGCAGCATCCCAAACTAAAGCCCGGATGAGGCTCACTTTCACTCATGCCCGGGGTGGCTGAGCGACTGGAAGCAAAACACAGCGGTGCGGCGTGGCTGGCTGCGCGCAAGATCGGTTATGCCGTCGAGGCCGATCCGGTGGAGGTGTGTTATCAGCGCGGCTGGACCGACGGCCTGCCGGTGACGCCGCCGACCGACGAGCGCGTGATCGCGATGCTCAAGGGTACGCCGCGCAAGCCCGACGACATCGTCGGCAAAATACCGCCCAATCTCGCTGAATGCACAGTTGAAAAAGTTGCGATCAATGCGGTGATGGCGGGCTGCAGACCGGAATACATGCCGGTGCTGCTCGCCGCAATCGAAGCCGCGCTGGAGCCGGTGTTCACGCTGCACGGTGTATTGGCGACGACTTATTTTTCGAGCCCCGTGATCATCGTTAACGGCCCGATTGCCAAACGCATCGGCATGAACAGCGGCATCAATGCGCTGGGGCAGGGCAACCGCGCCAATGCCACCATCGGCCGCGCGCTAAATTTGATCGTGCGCAATGTCGGCGGCGGCCGGCCCGGCGAGGCCGACCGTTCGACCTTGGGTGCGCCGAGCAAATTCACGCTGTGTTTCGCCGAGGACGAATCCGATCCGGCGTGGCAGCCGCTGGCGCAGGCGCGCGGCATGAAACCCGGCGTGTCCGCGGTGACATTGTTCCAGGGCCACGGTCCCGAGGCCTTCGTCGACCAGAAATCGCGCACGCCCGAGGCGCTCACGAAATCCTTCGCGATGGCGCTGGTGAAAATCGGCCATCCGAAGCTGGTGCAGTCGGCGCGCGCCATTCTCGTGCTGTCGCCGGAGCATTATGCGATTTACAAGGAGGCCGGCTGGGATCGTGCAAAGATCGAGCGTGCCCTGCATGCCGCGACGATACGGCCCGGTGCGGAACTCGTTGCCGGTGCGGATGGTGTGGGCGAAGGGATTCCGGCGAGCCGCACGCACGAACAGGTGCCGAAATTTCATGAAGGCTGCCTGATGGTGGTGCGTGCGGGCGGTGCTGCAGGGCTGTTCTCGGCGATCCTGCCGGGCTGGCTCGCCGGACGTAATCCCGTTGAACTGCAACCCGTGACGAAGGAGGTGCGGGTTTGAGTTCAAAAACAAGTCATTTACCGCCAAGGCGCCAAGAGCGCCAAGAAAACCAAATTCAATAACTCATTTTGTATGGCTTAATTTGCCAACTGGCTATGAATAATCCATAGCAGAATTGCCAGGTTGTTTTTGCAGTTCTTGGCGCTCTTGGTGCCTTGGCGGTGAAATGTTTTCATATTTAGCGTAAGGAGTAATCCATGAACTGGTTACGTGATCCAACCGCAGAAATCGAAGCCGTGATGCGCGCGCGCCGCGCGCCGCCGCCGTCGCTCGATGGGCTGACCGTCGGCCTGTTCGACATCGGCAAGACGCGCAGCGATGAGTTTTTGAATCGCGTTGAACAACGCATGGCCGAGCGCGGCATCAAGACCAAACGTTATGCCAAGCCGACCAATGCCAAGGTCGCGCCGAAGGAAGTCGTCGACAAGGTGGTCGATGAAGCCGATGTGGTGTTGATCGGCTTATCCGACTGAGGGTCATGCACGTCGTGCAGTCTGCACGACCTCATGACTTTCGATGCGCTGGGTCTGCCGGGGGTGTCGGTGGTGACGACCGAGTTCAAGGACGCGGTGGCGGTGCAAAGCAAGGCGCTGGGTTTTGATCCGGCGATCGTCTACGTGCAGCATCCGATCCAGAACCGCACTGCCGCGGAGCTGGCGGCGCTGGCCGACGGCGCGATAGAATCGGCGCTGGCCAGTCTGCAATCTAAAAATTAATCAATAAAATCAATTGCCTATGAGCGGCGCGCTGCGGCGTGCCGTTTGTTTTTTACAAGGGAGCACAATGAAAATTCTGGTCTACGGCGCAGGCGCCATTGGCGGTTATCTCGGCGCAATCCTTACGGCGGCGGGTGAGGACGTCACGCTGGTCGCGCGCGGCGCGCAATATGAAGCACTGTCCACACGCGGCATCCGGCTCGAAGGCCCGAAGAGCGGCCGGCCCGATCCAATCAAGGTGAAGGTCTGCAAGCCGGGAGAGGAAAAAGGGCCGTATGACACGGTGTTCGTCACGCTGAAATCGCAGCAGATTGCCGAAGCCGCGCAACACATCCGCGGGTTGGCTGCCAAAGACGGCGTGTTCGTTTTTCCGCAGAACGGCATACCGTGGTGGTACTTCCAGGGCATCGAATCCAAATACAAAGGCACGCAGCTCAAGACCGTGGATCCTGAAGGCGTGCTGCTGCGCACCTTCGAGCCGCAGAGGATCGTCGGCGGCGTGGCGCTGAAACCCGCGGACATGGTGGCGCCGGGGCACATCAAGCTGCCCGATGCGGATACCGACGCACTGGTCATCGGCGAAATCGACAACAGCGTATCGGAACGCGTGCAGGCCATCGCGGCGATGACCACGCGCGCCGGCTGGAACGGCAAGGTGGTGGAGGACATCCGCAAGGCGAAGTGGAGCAAGCTGGTGGGCAATGCAGTGTGGAACTCGCTCGGCGCGCTTACCCAATCCACCGCGCGTGAGACGGCCGAATTCGCCGCCACCCGGCTGCTGGCGGTGGAGATGATGCGCGAAGTGATCGCGGTCGCCGCGTCTGTCGGCACCAAACTGGATGCCGATCCTGAAGCGCTGGTCAGCGGCGTCGCCAAGCGCGTGTCGTTGCCGACCTCGACCCTGCAGGACGTGCGCGCCGGCAAGCCGCTGGAAATGGATGCGATCGTGAACGTCGTGCTCGAACTGGGATCGCTGACGGGAGTGGCGACGCCGGCGCTCAACGTAGTCGCTGCCTGCGTGAACCTGCTGAATCAGCGCATCAGCGTGGATGGTGTGGCGATACGGCCGGTGAAGCGGGGCTGATTGCGTTACCGTCATTCCCGCGCAAGCGGGAATCCAGGAAATTTCCGAATTTGGTTATTTTTCTTGTCTGGATGCCGGCGTTCGCCGGCATGACGGTTTTTTTTCTGTGACTACAGCGCGTCCAGAAACGCGATCATCTTCTTGCGCATTGCTGCATCGGGCAAACGTCCGCGCCCGGCATTCAGATTGTCAACCATGTATTCGACCTTGTCGGTGCCTGGAATCACCGCGTTGACGGCGGTGTGGGCCAGCAGGTACTTGAGGAAAAACTGACCCCAGGTCGTCGCGTCAAAATCCTTCGCCCAGTCCGGCACCGGCTTGCCGCGCACCGCGCGGAACAGCTGACCGCGGCCGAAGGGCAGGTTGCACAGCAGCGCGGTGCCGGTATCGGCGGCGGCCGCGAGCAGCCGGTCTTCGACGCTGCGTTCGGCCATCGAGTAGTTGACCTGGATGAAGTCGATTTTTTCCTGCTGCATGATTTCGATCAGGCGCGTATTGGCGTCTTCCTGGCGCTGCGAATGGGTGACGCCGATGTAGCGGAAATGGCCCTCTTGTTTCCATTCGCGCACGATGGCGAGCTGCGAGGCGACCATGCTGCGGTCAAGAAAGCCGACGTTGTGCAGCTGCATCAGATCAAACTTCGGCGTACGCAGACGTTGCTGTGACGCCTTCATCTGCGCGACGAAGGCGTCGTTGTTGTTGGAACGTACCTTGGTGGCGAGAAAAACCTTCTCGCGTGCTTTCATGGCAGCGAGCAGATCGCCAACCACCGGTTCCGCAGTGCCATAGGATGGTGCGGTGTCGATGAGTGTTGCGCCGCCCGCCAGCAGCGTGTCGATGACCCTGGTGCGTTCAGCCCGCTTGGCCTGATCGTCGTCGATGTCAAAAATGATTGCGGTGCCGAGCCCGATCACGGG
>JAOUIN010000107.1 GCA_029883965.1 Betaproteobacteria bacterium | reverse complement strand
CGCGCCGCCGCCGAAACCGTCGACGCCGCCGCCGACCCCGAAACCGTCCATGCCGCCGCCTACTCCCAAAGCGGAGCCGCCGGCGGCCAAACCAGCACAACCTGCTGCAGCACCGGCTGCAGCAAAGCCTGCAGAAGGTCAGGCGATGGCCGCGGTGCAAATTCTTACAGGGCCGAGTGCCGGCAAGGAACTGGATCTGGTTAAAAACCTGACGACTTTGGGCAAACCCGGTTTGCAGGTCGCCGTGATTACACGTCGTCCGCAGGGGTACTTCATTACCCATGTGGAAGGTGAAAAGTTTCCGGTGATCAACGGGAAAATAATCGATGCCCAGGCCAAATCGCTGCAGGATCACGACGTGATTGAGCTGGCCGGCGTAAAAATGGAGGTTTTCATCAAGAAGTAACGGGACCGGGGAACGGGACCGAACCGCCCGGGCTTTGATGGCAGCATTGCCGGATACGGGGTTGCCCGGGATGACAGGCTCGATAACGCGGCTGTTGTTCCGCAGCCAGTTTCGGGCCTCGGGCGTGGCGGTCCGGGGTCATGCGGAAAGACGACAATAATGCCGGGGGACCTGCAATTCCGCCGGGCGCATGGACAGTCCTGCTCAGGCCGGGCGCGGCTTAGGGCCTGTTAACAATTACTTCGTGAGATGCGTTGTGATCAAAATCGTCAATGACAAGGCGCATGCCGCAGCCCATATCGAGAATATGGGCAAGGCAGGCAACGCAGGCAGTGGCGATTTTGATCACAACCCGCAGGGACGGGACGATTTGACCTCAGGGCGTTGTCGCACCTTCGCTTATTTGCCTACGGGCAAACCGCGCTCGGCACTCCTAGCTCTGAGGACAAATCGCCTCCGTCGCAATCATGAAGTAATTGTTAACAGGCCCTAGGACGAACGGGTGAAAAAAAATCTGACACGCATCGCGATAGGGCTGGCTATCGTGATGCTTTTTCTTTTGCATGCAATACACGTGTTTCGCATGCCGTTGCTCGATAATCTTGAGTCCATTGTTTACGACACGCGGCTCCGGCTGACGATGCCGCGTACCGTCGATCCGCGCGTCGTGATTCTCGATATTGACGAAAAAAGTCTGCAGGAGAGGGAGAAGGGCGGAGAGGGTCGCTGGCCGTGGCCACGTGACCGGCTCGCGCTGCTGCTCGACAAATTGTTCGACAAATACGGCATTGCCGTAGTCGGATTCGACGTGGTCTTTGCGGAGCGTGATGAATCTTCGGGTATACGCGTACTCGAGCAGCTGGGACAGAAGGAATTGAAGGGCGTCGCGGAGTATCACAGCGTGCTCGACCGGGTGCGGCCGCAGCTGGAGTACGATGATATTTTCGCGCGCAAGATGAAGGATCGCGCTGTCGTTCTGGGACATGTATTTCTCAGTGATGATCCCGAGAATGCCAGCAGGAAGGGAATGCTGCCGTCGCCGGTGCTGCCAGCCGGCGCGTTTGGCGAACGCAAGGTCGGCGTTACTGCATGGTCGGGTTATACCGCGAACCTCGAGCGCTTGCAGCGGGCCGCCGCCAGCGCAGGGCATATCAATCCACTGCCCGATCTTGATGGCATTACGCGCCGCGTTCCCATGCTGGTGGAGTACGACAAGGCATTTTACGAGCCGCTGTCGCTGGCCATGGTGCGCACGGTCACCGGGCAGCCGCCGGTGGTCCCGGTCGTCAGTCAGGACGGCAGCACGACCAATTACAGCGGGCTCGAGTGGATCAAGGCCGGGCCGTTCCAGATTCCGGTCGATGACCAGGCGGCTGCGCTGGTGCCCTATCATGGACCCAAAGGCAGTTTCCGCTATTTTTCACTGGTTGATGTACTCAACGAGAAAGTTCCGGTAGGTGCATTGCGGGGCAAGATCGTGCTCATAGGTACGACCGCACCGGGATTGCTCGACCTGCGGGCAACACCGGTGGATCCGGTGTACCCGGGCGTGGAAATCCACGCCAATCTGATCACCGGCATTCTCGACGGCAATATCAAACAGCGTCCGCCCTACATCGTCGGCGCGGAGTTCGTGCTGCTGCTGCTGGCCGGCGTAGCGCTGGGCCTGCTGCTGCCATTGCTCACCCCTTTCAAATCGATGCTGGTGACTGCTTTTGCGATAGTGGGCGTGGTTGGCACCAACCTGATGGTATTCCAGGCCGGAAATCTGGTGCTGCCGCTGGCGTCCGGAATGGTGCTGATACTCCTGCTGTTCACGTTCAACATGGCCTACGGGTTCCTGGTCGAGGCGCGGGGCACGCGGCTGATTACCGGATTGTTCGGGCAATACGTGCCGCCGGAACTGGTCGAGGAAATGGCGCGCAACCCCGAACAATTCAATATGCAACCGCGAGCCGAGGAGCTTTCGGTTCTGTTTGCCGATGTGCGTGGATTTACCTCCATTTCTGAAACCCTGAGCCCGGAAGATCTTTCGGTGTATATCAACGATTACCTGACCACCATGAGTCTGGTAATCCGTGAAGGCCATCGCGGCACGCTCGACAAGTACATCGGTGACGCGGTGATGGCGTTCTGGGGCGCGCCCATGGCCGATCCGAATCACGCGCAGAATGCCGTGCTGGCGGCGCTCGACATGATGAAGCAGGCGAAAGTACTCAATCAGAAATTCAACGAGAAGGGATGGCCGCCGTTTGCGATAGGCGTGGGTGTCAACTCCGGGGTCATGCGTGTCGGTGACATGGGATCACAGATCCGCAAGGCGTACACGGTGATGGGCGATGCGGTAAATCTTGGTTCGAGGCTGGAAGGTATAACCAAGCAGTACGGTGCCGCCATTCTCATTGGCCAAAGCACCAAGGAACGCATCAGCGGGATCGTGCTGCGGGAAATCGATCAGGTGCAGGTCAAGGGCAAGGATGAACCAGTCGCGATCTACGAACCGATGGGCCGCGAAGGTGAGGTTGAACAATCACGGCTCGACGAACTCAAACTCTGGAGCCAGGCATTGCGGTACTACCGCGCGCAGGATTGGGACAAGGCCGAATTGCAACTTATAAACCTGAAGAAGATTTCGCCGGATGCACACCTCTACGACGTGTTTCTTGATCGCATCGCTGCTTACCGCACTGATCCGCCGGGACCGGAGTGGGCCGGCGTTCACAAGTTCGATACCAAGTGATGTCACAACCAGTTCCGGGGCGAGGCGGGCGGCGAGCGGAGCAGAACACTGCAACTACGGATGGACTAATAATCCCTTACCGGGCAACGACAGGATTATTTATCAATAAAATCAATATGTTAATTGATTTCATCGACGGACCTGCATCATCCGGTGGTGTGCGTGAACATGCGGCGATGAGCGGAAAACCGCAGTCAGACGTGCCAGCGGCGAGAGTCCGCGAACACCCGTCGGCATCGGGCCGTTTATGTGACACACTTCGAACTGTGTTTATCATGGTGAAGATTGTGGACCGCATGTCCCGGGGTCGCCCGCAAATGGCGGAATTAGAATGGATTTTTGAATTCCCGGGTCCGGCGCGGCGCCCACAGGCCTGCGCAAAAGACCTGTGTCTATAGCCAAGTCAGTGCAGTAGCAACGGAAACAGGGAGGTGATCATGAGCACCGTGCTCCAGAGCAAACCGGTACCGGCCGACAATCTGACTGAAAAACTCAATTTTCAGCAGAAATTGCAGGCGGTCACCAACAAGATTCATGCGACCAAGAACATCGACGAGATCATTCTTGAACTGTCGCAGGAACTTTGCGGCCTGTTCAACGCCGACCGGTTGACGATCTACCTGCTCAGCGACGACAAGGGTTCGATCATTTCCAAAGTCAAGACGGGACTGAACTCGTTCAAGGACATCAAGCTGCCGATCAATGAGCAGTCCATAGCGGGATTCGTGGCCGCCAATAAACGGGTGGTCAACATTCGCGACGTATACGACGACGCGGAACTCAAGTCACATAGTGCGCAGCTCAATTTCCTGAAGGCAGTCGATTCAAAAACCGGTTATCGCACCAAGCAGATGCTGGTGGCGCCGGTCGTCGAAGCGAAAACCAAGGAATTGATCGGCGTCGTGCAGATCATCAACAACAAAGCCGGGCAGCCCTTTCCCGCAATGATGGAGGAGGGCGTGGCATCGCTGACGGAAACGCTGGCCATCGCGTTCAAGCAGCGTCAGGGTCCGATGATGCAGGTGCGCAGCAAGTACGACGGCCTGGTCACCAACGCGGTGATTTCGGGTGAGGAGCTTGAACTTGCGCAGCGCTCGGCCCGCCGCAAAAACCTCGATGTCGAAACCGTGCTGACTGACGAATTCCAGGTCAAGTTACCGGCGTTGGGCGATGCCCTGGGCAGTTATTTCGGCGTGCCTTACGAGCCGTTCAAGCAGGATCGCATCAAGCCGCCCGACCTGATGCGCAACATGAATCGTGAGTTTTGCCAGACCAATCAGTGGATACCGCTGGAAGATACCAAGGAAGGCATCGTCGTTGCCACCACGGACCCGGAGCGGGTCAAGGCGTCGCGGATGGTCAGCAATGTGTATCCCAAGAGCAAGATCGTGTATCGGGTGACCACCAACCGCGAGTTCGCGAGCACGCTCGATCAGATGTTCGGCGGTGCCACCGGCCTCGAGGATTCCGGCAACATCGAAGACATGCTCGGCACCCTGGACGACGAGGAAGGCGAAAGCGTCGGGGGCGATGATGTGGTGTCGGCCGCATCCGACAACGAACTGGTCAAGCTCGTCAACAAGATCATTATCGATGCTTACCAGCAGGGCGCGTCGGACATCCACATCGAGCCCTATCCCGGCAAGGCAAAAACGGAGGTCCGCTTCCGCAGGGACGGATCGCTGCAGCCGTACATCCAGGTGCCGGCCGCCTACCGCAGTGCGCTCTCCGCCCGCCTGAAAATCATGTGCGACCTCGATATCTCGGAGCGGCGTAAACCGCAGGACGGAAAGATCAAGTTCAAGAAATTCGGGCCGCTGGATATTGAATTGCGGGTGGCGACCATACCTTCTGCGGGCGGTGTCGAGGATATTGTCATGCGGATACTGGCCGCGGGCGAGCCGATTCCGCTGGAGAAGCTGGGGTTGACCAACCACAACCTTGAGACGCTCAAGGAGGTTGTGTCCAAGCCTTATGGGCTGTTCTTCGTTTGCGGCCCTACCGGTTCCGGTAAGACGACGACGCTGCATTCGGTCCTCGGTTACCTGAACACCTCGGACACCAAAATCTGGACCGCGGAGGACCCGGTCGAGATTACGCAGAAAGGCCTGCGCCAGGTGCAGATGAATCCGAAGGCAGGGATGACGTTCGCGGTGGCGATGAAGGCGTTCCTGCGCGCGGACCCCGACATCATCATGGTTGGCGAGATGCGCGACAAGGAAACGGCCGGCACGGGCATCGAAGCTTCTCTGACCGGTCACCTGGTGTTCGCGACACTACATACCAACAGCGCTCCTGAGTCCATCATACGTCTGCTGGACATGGGCATGGACCCGTTCAACTTTGCCGATGCCTTGCTGGGCATACTGGCGCAGCGTCTGGCCAAGCGACTGTGCGGAAAATGCAAGAAACCGCATGACGCAACCGAAGAAGAGGTGCGTAGCCTGCTGGTTGAATATTCGATGGAACTGAAGAACACGGAGCGCTGGAAAAAAGATCCCAAGGCCGCCGAGGCGAAAGTGCTGGAGAGCTGGGTCAAGGACTATGGCGGTGATAGCGGCAAGCTGGTCATTCACGATCCGGTCGGCTGCGAGGTGTGTGGCGGCAGCGGCTACAAGGGCCGCGTGGGCCTGCACGAACTGCTGGTCGGCACCGACGCGTTGAAAAAGAACATACAGGAGCACGCGCGTGTAGCGGAAATGGTTTCGACCGCTCTTGAAGACGGCATGCGCACCCTGAAACAGGACGGCATTGAAAAAGTGCTGATGGGCATAACCGACATGAAGCAGGTGCGTGCGGTTTGTATCAAATAAGCATTCCGCTGCGGCAGCGGTGATGAACAGGGTGGAGGCCGCGCCGGGGCAACACGAACTCTCGCACCGCCTCGGGGAGTTGTTGCGTATTGGCGTTGCGCTGTCCAAGGAACGCGATATCAACCGGCTGTTGGAGGCGATTCTGGTCGCCGCCAAGACCATTACCAATGCCGATGGCGGCACGCTTTATCGCATGACGGACAACCAGACGCTGCGCTTCGAGATCATGCGCAACGACACGCTGGGCATCGCCATGGGCGGCACCAGCGGCGTTGACATCCCCTTCTACCCGGTCAACCTGGTCGACAAGGAGGGCAAGCCCATCAACAGCATGGTGGCGGCCTACGCCGTGCATCACGACTGCTCGGTCAACGTTGCAGACGCCTACACTGAAGCCGGGTTTGATTTTTCCGGTACCAAGAATTTTGACAAGAAAACAGGCTACCGGTCGACGTCCTTCCTGACCGTGCCGATGAAGAACCACGAGGACGAGATCATCGGCGTGCTGCAACTGATCAATGCCAAGAGTCGTCAAAGCGGAGAGGTGGTGCCGTTTTCGGAGGACGATCAGCACCTCGCGGAATCACTTGCATCGCAGGCGGCGATTGCACTGACCAACCGGCTTCTGATCAATCACCTGGAAAGCCTTTTCGAGTCGTTTATCCAGATGATCAACGCGGCCATCGACGACAAATCTCCGTACACCGGCGGGCATTGCGAGCGCGTACCGACGCTGACCATGATGCTTGCCGAAGCGGTCAATAACTGCAAGACGGGTCCGCTCAGCGATTTCGCCATGAGTGACCGTGACCGTTATGAGCTGAAAATCGCCGGATTGCTGCATGACTGCGGCAAAGTTACCACGCCGGTGCATGTCGTCGACAAGGCCACCAAACTGCAGACGATATACGACCGGATTGATTTGATCGATACGCGCTTCGAAGTCATCAAGCGTGATGCCCGGCTGGCGATGCTGATGGGGGGTGAGTCGGAAACGTCAACCGACGCCTTCCTGAGGGGCGTGGATGACGATCGCGAGTTTCTGCGAAAGGCAAACATCGGCGGTGAAGCGATGCGCGATGAAGATATCGCCCGCGTCAAGGCGATCGCCGCGAAGTACCGGTGGCGTCGCCCGGACGGCACCATCGGCGACTTCCTGACTGTCAATGAGGTGGAAAACCTGACCATACGCGCCGGTACGCTGACCGGCGCCGAACGGCAGATCATCAATCATCACATCGAGGTCACAATACAGATGCTGGAGGCGCTGCCCTGGCCGCGGCACCTGAAGAACGTGCCGGAGTATGCCGGCGGCCATCATGAACGCATGGATGGCAAGGGATATCCGCGCGGGCTCAAACGGGAGCAGATGTCCTTGCAGGCGCGGTGCATGGGCATTGCCGATATATTCGAGGCGCTGACGGCGAAGGACCGGCCGTACAAGAAAGGCAAGACCCTGACCGAGTCACTGACCATACTCGGCAAGTTCAAACTGAACGGCCACGTCGACCCGGATTTGTTCGACGTGTTCATGTGGGACAAGATTTACGAGAAATATGCCAGGGAGTTTCTGGATCCGGAGCAGATTGATGTCGTCGATGTCAGCAGCATTCCAGGTTATCGGCCGCCGCCGGCGCGTTAACAAGGACACTTAGTCTTTTTTCGATACTGCAACGACCAGCTTTTCGGTAATCATTTCTGTGAACGAATCGTCATAGCCGCGCTCCTTCATTTCCCAGCGGAAGGTGTTGGCGAGGCGTGCCTTCTTGTAGACCCCGAG
>JAOUIN010000106.1 GCA_029883965.1 Betaproteobacteria bacterium | reverse complement strand
CCGCCTTCTTTGCCGGCTCAGCCTTGGCTGCCTTGGCTTCCTTTGCAGGCTTGGCCTTCTTGGTGTCTTTTTCCGCGCTCATACGTCAACCACTTCGCCATTGGACTTGTAATACCGGACGCGTCTTCCGTCTTCCAGTTGCCTGATGCCGATACGGTCCGCCTTCTTGGTCACCGGATTAAAAAGGGCCACGTTCGAAACGTGGATGGGCATCTCCTTGTCAATGATGCCGCCGGTCATGCCCTTCGCCGGATTCGGTCGCTGATGCTTCTTGACCCGATTAGCACCGTCGACCAGCAAATGTTCTGCATCGACAATCTGCCGTACCGTGCCACGCTTGCCGCGGTCGCGACCGGTAAGCACAACGACATCGTCACCTTTCTTGATCTTGCGCATATGCGTATACGTCCTCTTACAACACTTCCGGCGCGAGCGACACGATCTTCATGAAACGCTCGGTCCGCAACTCACGCGTCACCGGCCCGAAAATGCGGGTTCCGATGGGCTCCAGTTTCTGATTAAGCAAAACTGCGGCATTGCCGTCGAATTTCAACAACGAACCATCGTTGCGGCGCACGCCCTTGGCCGTGCGCACCACGACTGCGTTATAGACCTCGCCCTTCTTCACGCGACCGCGAGGCGCAGCTTCCTTGATGCTGACCTTGATGACATCGCCGATACCTGCATAACGGCGCTTCGATCCGCCAAGCACCTTGATACACATGACTGCACGTGCACCGGTGTTGTCGGCAACATCCAATATGGATTGCATCTGAATCATGATTGTTCCTGCTTTTCTTTCCCCAACTTGACCCCCTCAAAACATCAGAAGGCCAGTCTTGGAGCCCGTTCGGGCATTGTCACCGCCACACAGCCAGGCGGAAAATGAAGCCGGTAATTATATAACAACAACCCCAGCCAAACAAGCTGAAATTATCAAACGCTCCGCGATTTCTCGACCAGTTTGACCACCTTCCAGGCCTTGGTCTTCGCCAGCGGCCGGCATTCTTCAATGATCACGGTATCACCTTCTTTGTACTCGTCGTTTGCATCGTGAGCATGATACTTTTTCGAGCTCTTCACGATCTTGCCCAGCAGCGGGTGCTTGACGCGCCGCTCGATCAGCACCGTAACTGTCTTGTTCATTTTGTCGCTGACAACCCGCCCGGTCAGGGTGCGCTTGTTTGCTTCCGGCTTGTTTGTTTCAGTCATATTGAGCTCTGCCCGTTAGGCTTTCGTTCCCAGGACCGTGCGCACGCGCGCGATATCGCGACGCACCTTGCGCAACTGGCTGGTATTCGATAATTGTTGCGTCGCTTTCTGCATCCGCAGTGAAAACTGCGCTTTGAGCAAAGATTCGAGTTCCTTGCGCAACTCAGCAGTGTCTTTGGTCCTCATTTCGCTGACGTTCATGACTTAACCTCCCACCAGACGATGAACGAAGACAGTTGCAATCGGCAGCTTGGCGGCGGCAAGGCGAAATGCCTCCTTCGCAATGATTTCGTTCACGCCGTCCATTTCATACAGAACCTTGCCCGGTTGAATTTCTGCAACCCAGTACTCGGGGTTTCCCTTGCCGTTACCCATGCGCACCTCTGCAGGCTTGCGCGAAATCGGCTTGTCCGGAAAAATCCGGATCCATATGCGTCCACCGCGCTTGATATGGCGCGTCATGGCGCGGCGCGCGGCTTCGATCTGGCGAGCGGTGAGTCGACCACGGCCCGTGGCCTTCAAACCATACTCACCAAAGCTGACCTTGTTTCCGCGTGTCGCAACGCCGGTGTTCCGCCCCTTTTGCTCCTTGCGGTATTTACGCCTGGCTGGTTGTAGCACGTTTCGCTCCTGTTTTTGCAGTTGTCCGTCTCGGTTTCCGCGCAGGCGCGGGTTCCTCAGCAGGCGCTACCGCCGGGGCAAGCGCGGGCTGTTCATTCGCCCCGATAACCTCGCCTTTGAACACCCAAACCTTGACACCTATGATTCCGTAGCTTGTCTTCGCCTCTGAAAAACCATAATCAATATCGGCGCGCAGCGTATGCAGCGGCACACGGCCTTCGCGATACCACTCGGTCCGCGCAATCTCAATGCCATTGAGCCGACCGGCACTCATGATCTTGATACCTTGGGCACCAAGACGCATCGCGTTGGTAATCGCACGTTTCATCGCCCGCCGGAACATGATCCGCTTCTGCAGCTGCTGAACAATCGAATCTGCTATCAGCTGTGCATCCAGCTCCGGCTTTCGAACTTCCTCGATATTGACGTGAACGGGAACACCAAGCATTTTCTGCAGGTCGGCTTTCAGACGCTCAATGTCTTCGCCCTTTTTACCGATCACCATGCCGGGGCGCGCGCTGAATACGGTAATGCGCGCATTTTTTGCCGGCCGCTCAATTACGACGCGTGAAACAGCAGCTTGCGACAGCCGCTCCTTCAGATACTCGCGGACCTTGATGTCCTCAAGGAGCATGCCAGCGAAGTTCTTGTTGTTTGCATACCACTTCGATGCCCAGTTCCGGTTGAACGCGAGACGGAATCCGGTTGGATGAATTTTCTGACCCATGATTACTTTCTCCCGTCGCCAACTGTGACAAAAACATGGCACGTCGGCTTCAATATACGAACGCCTCGCCCCTTGGCGCGTGATGAGAAACGCTTCATCACCGGACCTTTCTCTACACAAATGCGAGTGATCTTGAGCTCGTCAATATCCGCACCGTCATTATGCTCGGCGTTTGCAATTGCCGACTCGAGAACTTTGCGAATAATCACCGCGCCTTTTTTTGGCGAAAAATTCAGTATGTTCAGCGCGCTTTCAACCGTCTTGCCGCGGACCAGGTCTGCTACAAGACGCCCTTTTTGCGCCGAAAGTCTGACGCCGTGCAATTTTGCTGTGGTATCCATATCGATAACCTTACTTGGCCGCCGGAGTCGGCGCGGCCTTCTTGTTGGCGGGAGAAGCAGAACTGCCGCCTGCCTTTGAATGTCCTTTGAACACGCGTGTGTGTGCAAACTCTCCCAGCTTGTGGCCGACCATGTTCTCCGTCACATAGACAGGCACATGCTGCTTGCCGTTATGCACCGCTATGGTCAGGCCCACGAAATCGGGCAATATTGTCGATCGCCGCGACCAGGTCTTGATCGGACGCTTGTCAGAGCCAGCACGAGCCGTCTCCACCTTCTGCATCAGGTGGTGATCGACAAACGGGCCTTTTTTGATGGAACGTGACATCTCTACCCCTTACCCCGTGGCTTTCGCATTACGGCGGCGAATGATCATGCCGCTGGTGCGTTTGTTCTTACGCGTCTTGTAGCCTTTGCTCATGACGCCCCAAGGACTTACCGGCGCTTGCGCCGCAGCTGTCCGGCCCTCACCGCCACCGTGCGGGTGGTCAATCGGATTCATTGCAACACCGCGCACGGTCGGGCGAATGCCACGCCAGCGCACACGCCCGGCCTTGCCCGTTGATTCCAGCGAGTGCTCCTCATTGCCAACTTCGCCGATCGTGGCACGGCAATTGACGTGCACTTTGCGGATTTCACCGGAACGAAGACGCAACTGCGCATACTCACCTTCGCGCGCCAGCAACTGTGCCGATGTACCCGCAGCTCGCGCGAGTTGCGCACCCTTGCCCGGCAGCATTTCGATGCAGCACACGGTCGTTCCGACCGGGATGTTCCGCAACGGCAGTGCATTTCCGGACTTGATCGGCGCCTCGGCACCCGATATCAACTGCATTCCAGCAACCACGCCCCGGGTAGCGATGACGTAACGCCGCTCGCCATCTGCGTAGCACAAAAGCGCCAGATGCGCGCTGCGATTGGGGTCATACTCGATCCGCTCGACCTTCGCCGGGATCGCATCCTTGTTGCGCTTGAAATCCACGGTCCGGTACTGCTGCTTGTGACCGCCGCCTTTGTGCCTCATGGTTATCCGGCCATGCGCGTTACGACCCGATTTTTTTGACTGACTCTCCACAAGCGTGGCTACCGGCTTGCCTTTGTGCAGGCCCGGGGTCACCACCTTGACCAGACCGCGACGGCCGGGAGAAGTCGGCTTAACTTTGACTAGCATTACTGTACTCCTCCTTCAGCAAAGCTGATTTCCTGGCCCGGCTTGAGGCAAACGTAGGCCTTTTTCCACGAACTGCGACGGCCGACAAAACGGCCGAAACGCTTCTCCTTGCCTCGAACATTTGCCACCTTCACCGACTCGACCTGTGCCTTGAACATCAGTTCTACGGCGGCCTTGATTTCGGGCTTGGTTGCGTTCGACACCACCCGGAAAATCACCTGCTCGTGCTTGTCCGCGATGAACGTGCTTTTCTCGGAAATCACCGGGGCGAGCAGTATCTGTGCCAGTCGTTCCGTGTTAAATGCGCTCATGCCAGCAACTCCTCTATCTTGCTTACCGCGCCTTTGGTCATCAGCACTTTTCCATAACGGATCAGGCTGACCGGATCTGCATGCCCGACTTCGAGCACCATGACGTTGGGCAGATTGCGCGACGACAGCCTCAGATTTTCATCCAGACTATCAGTGATGATCAGCACGTTGTCCATGCCCATACCCTGCAGCTTCTGAGCAAGAAGCTTGGTTTTTGGCGCATCAACCGTAAAGGTATCGACAACGGCCAGACGGTCTTCACGAGCGAGTTGCGACAGAATCGCCAGCATCCCGGCGCGATACATTTTGCGATTTAGCTTGTGCGAATAGTTCTCGTCAGGCGAATTTGGAAAAGTCCTGCCGCCACCGCGCCACAGCGGGCTGGAAGTCATGCCGGCGCGCGCACGTCCCGTGCCCTTCTGCCGCCATGGCTTCTGGGTCGAGTGCTTGACCGTCCCGCGATCCTTCTGCGCCCGGGTTGCCAGACGTGCATTCGCCATGTAGGCCGTTACGACCTGATGCACCAGCGCCTCGTTGTACTCGCGGCCGAAAGCTGCGTCCGATGCCGCCAGTTTCGCGGTCGATTTGCCTTGCTCGTTAATGACGTTAAGTTCCATTGCTCACCGCTCCTTACTTCGCCGGAGCGGCTTTGCCGCCCTGCTTGAACGCTGCAGCGCGCCGCGTGCGTACTGCCGGACGAACCATGACATCGCCACCACGGGATCCGGGCACTGCGCCGCGAATCAGAAGAAGATTGCGCTCTGCATCGATGCGCACAATCTCGAGAGACTGCTCGGTGCGCTGTACAGCGCCCATGTGTCCCGGCATTTTCTTGCCGGGAAAGACGCGACCGGGATCCTGCGCCATGCCGATTGAACCGGGTTTATTGTGCGAAACCGAGTTGCCGTGGCTCGCGCGATTCGACGAGAAATTGTGTCGCTTGATGACGCCTGCAAAACCCTTCCCCTGCGACACTCCGGTCACGTCAACATATTGACCCACCGCAAAGATGGTTGCGGCAACCGTAGTGCCCACTTTCATCTCCGCCAGCTTTTCCGGCGTGACCGTGAATTCCCGCAACACCTGACCTGCTTCAACACCGGCCTTTGCATAGTGTCCTGCGGCGGGCTTGCGCACGCGCGACGCGCGACGCTTGCCAAAAGCAAGCTGCACGGCGGCATAGCCATCGGTCTCAGGGGTCTTGATCTGTGAAACGCGGTTGTTCGATACATCGACCACGGTTACAGGAATACTGTCACCGTCATCGGTAAATACCCGCGTCATGCCGACTTTGCGGCCGACTAATCCTAAACTCATGTTTGTGTACCTTTTTAAAAAAGGCGCCGACTTCAATTGGCCGGCAATTCAAATAACGAAAACCGGCGCTTTCGCGCCAGCCTCACACCATTACAACTTGATCTCTACATCCACACCGGCGGGCAAATCCAGCTTCATCAGTGCATCAACCGTCTTGTCCGTCGGGTCAATAATGTCCATAAGCCGCAAGTGACTGCGAATTTCCAATTGTTCGCGCGAAGTCTTGTTGACGTGTGGCGAGCGCAGCAGGTCAAACCGCTGCTTGCGTGTAGGCAGCGGAATCGGCCCTTTGACCACGGCGCCGGTGCGTTTTGCAGTATCAACTATCTCCAGCGCCGACTGATCGATGAGACGATAGTCAAACGCCTTGAGGCGAATGCGGATTTTCTGATTTTTCAGGGCAGCCATTATGTTTACTCGATTACCTTTGCGACGACGCCTGCGCCGACGGTCTTGCCGCCCTCACGCACCGCAAACCGCAGCCCCTCTTCCATCGCTATGGGCTGGATCAGCGTCACCGTCATCTGAATGTTGTCACCGGGCATCACCATCTCCGTGCCCTTCGGCAACTCGATGCTGCCCGTCACGTCCGTGGTCCGGAAGTAGAACTGCGGACGATAGCCGTTGAAGAACGGCGTATGACGTCCACCCTCGTCCTTCGACAACACATACACCTCCGCCGTGAACTTGGTATGCGGCGTGATCGAGCCCGGCTTCGCCAGCACCTGACCGCGCTGCACCTCTTCACGCTTCGTGCCGCGCAACAGAATACCCACGTTGTCGCCCGCCTGACCCTGGTCCAGCAGCTTCCGGAACATCTCGACACCCGTGCATACCGTCTTCAGCGTCGGCTTCAGGCCGATAATCTCGATCTCTTCGCCCACCTTGATGACACCGCGCTCCACGCGCCCCGTCACCACCGTGCCGCGACCCGAGATCGAGAACACGTCTTCCACCGGCATCAGGAAGGCCTTGTCCACATCGCGCTCCGGCGTCGGAATATAGGAATCCAGCGCTTCCGCCAGCTTCACGATCGCCGCCTCGCCCATCTCGCCCGTATCACCCTCGAGCGCCTTCAACGCCGAGCCGATGATGATCGGCGTGTCGTCACCGGGAAAGTCATACTTGGAGAGCAGCTCGCGCACTTCCATTTCCACCAGCTCCAGCAACTCCTTGTCGTCCACCATGTCCGCTTTGTTCATGAACACGATGATGTAGGGCACGCCCACCTGACGCGCCAGCAGAATGTGTTCCCGCGTCTGCGGCATCGGGCCATCCGCCGCCGACACCACCAGAATCGCACCGTCCATCTGCGCCGCACCCGTGATCATGTTCTTCACATAGTCCGCGTGCCCCGGGCAGTCCACGTGCGCGTAGTGCCGTTGCGTCGTCTCGTATTCAACGTGCGCCGTATTGATCGTGATCCCGCGCGCCTTCTCTTCCGGCGCCGAGTCAATCTGCGCGTAGCTCTTCGCCTCACCACCGAATTTCTTCGACAGGATCGTCGTCATCGCCGCCGTCAGCGTCGTCTTCCCGTGATCCACGTGCCCGATCGTCCCCACGTTCACGTGCGGCTTCGTACGCTCAAATTTACCCTTGGCCATTGCTTTTCCCTACCGTGTTTATATGTTGATGGTTAGAAAAAAAGTTAAATCCAAAACTGCCTGAAACTGGTGCCCATGGCGTGGATTGAACACGCGACCTCTCCCTTACCAAGGGAGTGCTCTGCCACTGAGCTACATGGGCGCAAAAATGCGTTTGCTGCCATGCTCCCGTCGGGAAGCGGTACCGCGACTGCTGGAGCGGGTGAAGGGAATCGAACCCTCGTCGTAAGCTTGGAAGGCTTCTGCTCTACCATTGAGCTACACCCGCCCTGACTGCCACACCATTCCGAGAATCCGCACACACCCCGACACTACAAAAACTCCCAGGAGTCCCAACAAAAAACCTGGTGGAGGGGGAAGGATTCGAACCTTCGAAGGCTGAGCCAACAGATTTACAGTCTGCCCCCTTTGACCGCTCGGGAACCCCTCCGAACGAAACCGACAATTATCTTTAGATTTAGTCCTAGTGTCAATGAATTAGGCATGAAAAATGCCTGACACGGGCGTCACATCGACACAAGCCATGCAACAGCGCCACATCGTCGCAAGAAACGGACGTGCTC
>JAOUIN010000433.1 GCA_029883965.1 Betaproteobacteria bacterium | reverse complement strand
ACGTTGAAGACGATATCGAGCGCGCGCTGGCGCGGCGGGTCGACCTGAAATCCGGCGGTTACCTGATCATCGACCAGACCGAGGCCCTGACGACGGTGGATGTCAACACCGGCGGGTTTGTCGGCGGCCGTACTTTTGACGACACCATTTTCAAAACCAATCTTGAGGCGGCGCAGGTCATCGCTCGCCAGCTGCGGCTGCGCAACCTCGGCGGCATCATCATCATCGATTTTATCGATATGGACACCGAAGACTATCGCAACGCCGTGCTCAATGAATTCCGCAAGGCGCTGGCACGCGACCGTACGCGCATGACCGTCAACGGCTTCACCCAGCTGGGGCTGGTCGAGATGACGCGCAAGCGCACCCGCGAAAGCCTCGCACACGTGCTGTGCGAACCGTGCCCGGTCTGTACCGGGCGCGGCGCACTGAAGACCGCGCAGACCGTGTGTTATGAAGTCCTGCGCGAACTGGTGCGCGAATCACGTCAGTTTGATGCGCGCGAGTTCCGAATCCTGGCGGCGCAGCAGGTCATCGACATGTTTCTCGACGAAGAATCACAGAATCTGGCCATGCTGTCGGATTTCATCGGCAAGCCGATTTCATTGCAGGTGGAGTCGGCCTACAATCAGGAACAGTTTGACATTGTGCTGATGTAGCGGGGGCGCCCCCGCTTTACTTTGAGGCCGCGTTATGGCGACATCCGCAGAATCGAATTCGCGCGCCGCGTCGCCTTCGCACATTTCCCCGGGAGGCGGCAGCGCCGAATTGCGCCGCCTCGCGCAGCAGGTGCTTGCACGTGCCGGCGGCGCGCCTCTGGTGGCGGGCAACGCAGTGCGCATTCTGCGCGATGCCGGTGAAAACTATCCCGCATGGCTGGAGGCGATCGCTGCTGCCCGCCGCTCGGTCCTGTTCGAGAATTACATTATTGCGAACGATGCGACCGGCCGCGAATTTGTTGCGACGATGGCCGAGCGCGCCCGGGCTGGTGTAGCGGTACGCCTGATTTACGACTGGATGGGTGCGATCGGAGTGGGGACGCGCAGTGCATTGCAGCCGCTGATCGACGCCGGCGGCATCGTGCGCTGTTTCAACCGGCCGCGTTTCGACAGCCCCTTCGGCTGGCTAACCCGCGATCATCGAAAGATGGTTGCCGTCGATGGCACCGTCGGCTACGTCACCGGCCTGTGCGTCAGCAGCAAATGGCTGGGCAACCCGGAACGAGGCGTGGCGCCGTGGCGGGATACCGGCATCGAAATCCGCGGCCCCGCAGTCGCCGACATTGAACAGGCCTTCGCCCAGACCTGGGCGGCAACCGGTGATGGTGCGCTGGATATCGCAACCGGCGATGGGGACGTGGCTCATGCCGGTGACGTGCTGCTGCGCGTGCTCGCCAGCCAGCCCAACTTCGCGGGCCTGTACCGGCTCGACCAGATGATCGCGGCAATGGCGCGAGACACGCTGTGGCTGACCGACGCCTATTTCGTCGGTATCGCGCCGTATGTGCAGGCATTGCGCGCCGCCGCGCGAGATGGCGTCGATGTGCGACTGCTGGTGCCGGGCACCAGCGACCTGCCGCTGCTGGGGCGGCTGTCGCGCGCCGGCTACCGGCCCCTGCTCGAAGCGGGAATCCGCGTGTTCGAGTGGAACGGCGCCATGTTGCACGCAAAAACCGCGGTCGCCGACGGCCGCTGGGCGCGGGTCGGGTCAACCAATCTCAACATTGCCAGCTGGATCAACAATTACGAGCTTGATGTTGCCATTGAGGATGCGACGTGTGCGCGCTGCATGCAGGACATGTATGAAGAGGATTTGCTGAATTCGACCGAGATCATGCTCAATGCCCGCCGCCGTGTGCGGCCCCGGGCCGGAAATTCGCGTCCTGTGACCGGTTCCGGCGGGCGCGCTGCGCGGGCTGCCGCCGGCGCACTGCGTATCGGCAATACGGTAGGCGCTGCGTTCAGCAACCGGCGCATGCTCGGCCCCGCCGAGACCGGAATGATGTTCAGTTTTGCGCT
>JAOUIN010000432.1 GCA_029883965.1 Betaproteobacteria bacterium | reverse complement strand
CAGGCTCGCCGTGGTCATCACCGGTGTCAGCGGCTGCAGGTCGCGCAGCGTGTCGTAGGGCGGCTTGGCGTAAGTCACCATGTTGATTGCGGCGACGCTCGCGGTCGCCATCAGCATCGTGTACCCGTCCGCTGGCGAGCGGATGACGTTGTCTGCGCCGATGCTGCCGTTGGCGCCGGCGCGGTTGTCGACGACGATGGTCTGGCCGAGCAGTTCAGTCAGCCGCGGCGCGATATTGCGCGTCGTGATGTCCGCCGGGCCTCCGGCCGAGAACGGCACGACGATGCGGATCGGCTTGACCGGAAAATTCTGCGCGATTGCGACATGGGGCGTGCCGACGCCGGCGAGCAGGGCTGCTGCAATGGCCAGATGACGCATGATCATGCTCCTCATAAAGGTGGGGTTTTGTGTTGGTCATTCTACCGCCACGCAGCGGTTGCGGTCGATCAGGAAATGCCGGCCCGTGCCCGGTTTGGAGCGCTCTATGCGTGTGGTTTTCTTGATCGTGTGACTATGTTGGCCCGCCGGGCGGTTGACGCTGCCAGGGTGCCGCGGTCTAATCACGCCTTCGTTGCGTCACCGGCATGACGAGCGGGTGATTCTGACCGCGCCAGAGGCGCGGAACAATCTCAACAGGGCAACAATTCATGGCGGATGGGGCTGTCAATAAGATTGGAAAATATGAGATCGTGCGCCGGCTGGGTGAAGGCGCGACCAGCACCGTGTACCTGGCACGTGACGATTTCAATTCCCGCGAAGTCGCCATCAAGCTGGTGTCGCAACAGGCGCTACAGGATGACAACCGCGGCAAGCTGATGCACAACCTGTTCCTGACCGAGGCTTCGCTCGCTGGAAAACTCAATCATCCGCACATCGTGCAGATTTTCGATGCCGTGGCCGACGAGGACAATACCTATATCGTGATGGAGTACGTGGCGGGCGGCACGCTGCAGCGCTTTACGCGCGCTGACAACCTGTTAGCGCTCGGCGATGTCATCGAGATCATCTACAAGTGTGCGCGCGCGCTGGATTTTGCGTCGCGGATCGGCGTGATCCACCGCGACATCAAACCCGCCAACATACTGGTTAAGGACAACACCGACATCAAGATCACCGATTTCGGTTCGGCAGCGCTGGGTCTGACCACGCGCACCTTGGTCGACGGCATCGGCACGCCGGCCTACATGTCACCCGAGCAGCACCTGAACCAGCCGGCCAACCTGCAGACCGACATCTATGCCCTGGGTGTGGTCATGTTCCAGATGCTGACAGGCAAGCTGCCGTTTATTGCCGACAATATCGCCGGGCTGTCACATCAAATCCTCAATGTCGACGCGCCGCTGCCGTCGGAACTGCGCCAGGAAGTGCCTACTGAAATCGACCTGGTGGTGCGTCGCGCGATGGCGCGCGATCCCGCGGTGCGTTACATGACCTGGGAGCAGTTTGCCAAGGATCTGGTGGCCATTGCCCAGGGTGCGCCGCTGCCCAGGCACGGCGTGCTCGACACCGAGAAATTCAATGTCCTGCGTACCCTGTCATTCTTCAGGGGCTTCGGTGACGTGCAGCTGTGGGAAGTGCTGCGATTTTCCGAATGGGTGGACGTTGCCAAGGGCGAGGTCATCATGAAGGAAGGTGACCCCGGCGATTTTTTCGGCATCCTGGTGTCGGGGGAAGCGAGGGTCCTGCGCAAGCGCCGGCTGTTGAGCCTGCTCAAGGCCGGTGAATGCGTCGGTGAAATGGCTTATCTGGGTGAGGCGGGCAATCTGCGCTCTGCTGACGTGGTCGCCGCGACGGATGTACGTATGATCAAGATTAATGTCAAGGCGCTGGAACATGCGTCGGAGATCTGCCTGCTCAAATTCGACCGCGCGTATCTGCGCATTCTGGTCGAACGTCTGGCTGCGGCGAACTCCAAGCTGTCGGGCATCTAGCAACCGTCAGCCGGAGCTGATGCCATGGCAGTCAGGGGCCGCCGTCCCTGTCGCCTGAGTCGGACGCGATGTCGACGAACACATTGATTCCGGTGGCCAC
>JAOUIN010000105.1 GCA_029883965.1 Betaproteobacteria bacterium | reverse complement strand
CCAGCACGGCATACAAAGCCGCCCTCGCGTCGTTCTCCGCAGCAGCCGCAACCGGAGCCGCGCCGATAACATTTTCTGTAGTTGCCATCATCATTGTGAATTACTGCCTATCTTAGGGTGCTTTCCACAAAAATTCCACCAATCCCGGCAGCAAAATAACATTACAAAAATTAAGGTCAATTACTGATCATTGATGTTGCCGTGCAGCGAATTCTGCATGAGATCAATCACACGACAATCGGCACACATCTTGATCCGGTCCAGCGCACCGGGCTGTGCAAACATCGAATGCTGGCCCAGCTTCGCCAGCATGTTGTCGACCATCTGTTTGGTTCCAAAAGGTTTTCCACATTTGATGCAATCGAATGCAGTGGCTTCGTTCAACGTCCTTGGCTGTTTGGCTTGCGCGGCCAGCGATAGTCGCGGATCGAGAGACAGCGCCTGCTCGGGACATGTGCGTACGCACAATCCGCATTGCACGCAATTTCGTTCTATGAAACGCAGTGCAGGTGACTCCTTTGAGTCGAGCAACGCTCCTTCCGGACAACCACCGACGCAGGCCATGCACAACGTGCATTTGGCGCTATCCACGACGATGTTGCCGAACGGGGCTCCCGCATTCAACGCGATCGTCTCCGGCTTGGCATCACCCTGACTGCGCAGGTGATCAAATACGAAGTCCAGCGTGCTGCGCTTCTCGTTGGTCAGGTTGAATGTAGCCGCCGTGATCGCTGCCGGTGTCGGCAGCGCCCAGATCAACGGCTCGAGTTGCTGCTGGTCTTCCGCCGTCAGCAACTGCAAACGGCCACCGGCATGACCGAAACCGGTCAGAATTTCCTCGCCCAGGGCCATCTGCCGGCCGAGCGCCTCCAGATACTCCGGCGCTTCGGACCCTGCCGCCAGCACCATGACCTCCGCTGCACCCAGCGCGACACCGCCCAGCATCAGGTCAATGCCCACTGACGCCACATGCAGGATTTCAATCGGAATGACATTCGCCGGCAAGCCTCGGCCGCGCCGGCCCAGTTGTGCGATCAGTTCGCGCCCGTCGGTGTTGTTGTGAATCAGCAGCCGCGGGTTTTTGCCGCCCGCTGCCGCGTACGCCTTGAGCGCAGCCTTCAGGCGCGCACCGACATCGGCCACACGCGGATAGGCGTAAGTCATTGCACCTGACGGGCACACCGTCGCACACGCGCCGCACCCCATGCACAGATGAGGCTCAACCTCGACCCGGTTCTCCTTGATGACACTGCGGATTGCGCCGGTTGAACACACGTCGATGCACTGGCGGCAGCCGACGATTTCCGAGCGCGAGTGGGCGCAGAGCTTTTCCTTGTAGACAAAGAACTTCGGCTTTTCGAAGGTGCCGACGAGCTGTGTCAGTTTCGCGGCAGCCAGCGCCTGCTCCAGCGGGTCGCGCCCCGGCGCCAGATATCCCTGCGGCGGCTGATGCAGCCGGATCTGCGGTACCTCCGCCAGATCCAGTACCAGGTCGAAGCGGTCTTCACGCGTCACGGCGTCAGGATTCCTTTGAAAATCAATGGCATGGATGGTACCGCACGCCGTAACGCATTTACGGTGCGCTTTGCATTTGTCCATGTCGATCTGGTAGCTGAAGTCGATCGCGTGTTCTGGACAAGCCGCTACGCAGGCACCGCAACGCGTGCAGGCCTCGAGATCGATCGGGTTTTGCTGGGCCCAGGCCACGTTGAATTCGCCCAGATAGCCGCTCAGCGCAGTCACCTTTCCCGAATACACCGGATAGCGACGCTCCACCGGCAGCTCCGCGCCCCGTCCGCTGTCTGTGATCAACACCGTCACGGATAACTGTTCAGCCAGCCGCTCCGCCCATGCCAGCGCAGCCGCAGCGGGACCAATGATCAGCAGGTCGCTGCCGGCTTCGTAATTGACCGTGGTCACCGGCTCCGCATCGGACACATCTGCGGCCGCCAGCAACGCCGCCATTTTCGGCGCAGCCTGCTGCCCTTCATCCGACCAGCCGCCCGTCTCGCGCACGTTGACAAAACTGATGGCACCGGTGCCGCCGAGCTCCTCGTGCAACGCTGTGAACAGCGGCGCCTCCTGCGTACAGGCGATCAGCAGATCGTCGCCGGATTTGACTGCGGACTCGAATGCAGCGAGATGGCGCCGGCACATTTCACTCTGCACCGGCGGCAGTTCATTCACGCTCAGTCCGCGGGCAACCGCCTTGCCGTCGATTTGCATGGTCCGGTTGCAATTGCAAAGCAGTGTCTTGTGACGCATGAACTTCCCAGAGAGTTACGAATGACGCCGCAGTCTACGTGTTTTGCGTTCCGGCGTCTGTTGAATCCTGCTGCACCACGACGTCCCCGGACTCCGGCGCAGACGTCGCCGGATCAGTGGTGGCAGCAGGGGCATCGGTGATGCCGGGCTGCTGCTCCGCCGCCAGGTTCGCCGCAACGCGCTCACGTTCAGCCTCGGCCTCACGATCCTCTTTCGCCCAACCGAGGATGTTCTGGGTCTGCTTGAGCCCGGCGGCCATCGCCGCCGGCAGTTCCTCGGCAATGGAGTAATCGTCCATATAAATATCCATGCCGTCGACCACACTGAAATGCGGATCGCTGAACAGCTTTTTCAGTGCGGCACGGCGCACCGTCTCTTTAACCTTGGGGTGAAAAAAATCCCGGTAGTCGGAATCCATGCCGAGGTCTTCGACGTTCGGCAGCACCGGCGCCTTGTCGCTGTCGGCTACCTTGGGCTCGATTGGCTGCGGCAACTGCTCCTCCGCGCGCGCCTGCTGCTTGCGGCGCGACCACCGCGACATGAATTCCTCGGCGGTTTCCCTGGGATCGGATTCGATTTTGGATTTGGAGTCGTTCACCATGTTGCTCGTCTCAGTCGGGACGCCAGTTGCCCATGCGGCCTTTGTCCTTGTTAGTCGCATACTTCACTTTCTTGCGCGGCTCCGGCTGGTAATGCCGGTCGCTGAACGCAGCGATCCAGCTGACCAGTTCAACCGGCAACGGCACGCCGTCGACATTCTCTTCGTTATCCAGCCAGCGCGCGCCTTCGTTGTAACTTGCCGTCAGCATCTGCGGTTCGGCAATCTCCTCGCCCATGCGCCAGAGCACGAAAACCTTGGGCTGATCAGAGGTCAGGTTCATGTAGTACCCCTCGGCCTCGTCCCGCTTCAATTGCAGCACCAGACCGGAAACCAGGATCTGCTTGATCTGCGGCGTATCGATGACCACGCGCGGCGTGGCGCCCGGCGTCAGATCCGGAATGACGGCCTTGGCCTCCCACTTCTCGCTGGCCCAGCGGTTATCAAGTGTCTGCCGCTCCATGACCACTGCGGCCGCCCAGCGATCGGTATCCGTGGTTGTTTCCATGCGGGCCATTTTGCGCCAGCAAGCCTGCCAATTCAACCCGGGCTGCAGCGTAAATACTTGATTTACAAGTGTTGGCTTCCTTGCACCGGCTGGAGCGACTTTGCCATAATCGGCGTCTGGCCCTGGTTCAACCATGAATAATCTGCGCGACACATCATCTGCCGTAGCCACCCGCGACCGCCTTGACCGGCCATTGCGTGATTTGCGCATTTCGATCACCGATCGCTGCAATTTCCGCTGCGTCTATTGCATGCCCAAGGAAACCTTCGGAGCCGATTACCAGTTCCTTGAGCGCTCGGCGCTGCTCAGTTTCGAAGAAATCGCGCGCCTCGCACGCATCTTCACCCGCCACGGCATCGAAAAAATCCGCCTCACCGGCGGCGAACCTCTGGTGCGCCGCAACGTCGAGCAACTGATTGCATTGCTGTCTGATATTCCCGGGCTCGACCTGACACTGACGACCAACGGCTCGCTGCTGACCAAAAAAGCCGAAGCATTGCGCAAGGCCGGCCTGAAACGCATCACCGTCAGCCTCGATTCGCTCGACGACGCGGTGTTCAAGGCCATGAACGACGTCGATTTTCCGGTCAGCAGAGTCATCGCCGGCATTGACGCTGCGGCTGCCGCCGGGTTGCTGCCGATCAAGATCAACATGGTCGTCAAACGCGGCCTCAACGAAGACAGCATCGTGCCGATGGCGCGATTATTCCGCGAACGCGGCCACATCCTGCGCTTCATCGAATACATGGATGTCGGCGCGACCAACGGCTGGCGCATGGACGATGTGGTCAGCGCACGCGAAATCGTCGACATGATTTCGCGTGACATGCCGCTGGAACCCGCCGACCCGAATTACACCGGCGAAGTCGCCGAACGCTGGCGCTACAAGGACGGCTCTGGAGAAATCGGCGTCATTGCGTCCGTCACCCAGGCCTTCTGCCGCGACTGCACCCGCGCACGCATTTCCACCGAAGGCCAGATCTACACCTGCCTGTTCGCCACACAGGGCCACGACCTGCGCGCACTGCTGCGCGGCGGCGCCAGCGATGACGAGATCCACGCCGCCATCGGCAAGGTCTGGACCAATCGCAGTGACCGCTATTCCGAAATTCGCGGCAAACAAACCGTGCCGCTGAAGAAAATCGAAATGTCCTACATCGGCGGTTGACCGGTATGCCGAAAATGCGCAAACCGGAAATCACCGGCGCCACACGCGAGCTGACCGTCGAAGTCGATGCGATCAACGAACACGGCGAAGCCCAGGCCACACCGATCGCCGGCGAACATCCGCTGACCATCTACATCGACAAGCGCGAAATCGTCACGCTGATGACTCTGGGCCAGGCGCCCGAAGCGCTGGTGCTGGGCTACCTGCGCAACCAGCGTCTCGTGCCCTCCATCGATCACATTGCAGCGGTGCAGGTCGACTGGGAAACCGAATCCGCCGCCGTGACCACGCGCAAAGGCATCCGCGGGCTGACCAAAAAAATGAGCAAGCGCACCGTTACCACCGGTTGCGGCCAGGGCACGGTATTCGGCGACCTGATGGAAGAAATCGACAGCATCAAACTGCGCGACGACGTGCGCTTGAGCGAAGCCGGCCTGCACGCCCTGCTCGACGCGGTGCGCCGCCACGAAACCATCTACAAGTCCGCCGGCGCGGTACACGGCTGCGCGCTCGCATCAGTCAACGGCAGCAGCGCCGAAATCCTGCACTTCGTTGAAGACGTCGGCCGCCACAACGCAGTGGACGCCATCGCCGGCCTGATGTGGCTCGAAGACGTCGACGGCTCAGACAAGGTGTTCTACACCACCGGTCGTCTCACATCGGAAATGGTGATCAAGGCCGCGCAGATGCGCATCCCTTTCCTGGTGTCACGCTCGGGACTCACACAAATGGGCCACGACGTGGCACAGCGCACCGGCATCACCATGCTCGGCCGCGCCGTCAACAAACACTACCTGCTGTTCACCGGCCGCGAGCGTTTCGTCAAACCGGTCACGCGCACGCTGGTGGCATGAGCGAGAAAGTAACGGGCATCCTGCTCGCCGGCGGCCAGGGCCGGCGCATGGGCGGCGTCGACAAGGGTCTGCAGTTGCTGCGCGGCAAACCCATGGCGCAACACGTGATCGAACGCTTTGGCCCGCAGGTCGACGAACTGCTGATCAACGCTAACCAGAATATTGAACAATATCAACAACTTGGGTATCGGGTCATCCCCGACACCATCGGCGGCTACGCCGGCCCGCTGGCCGGCCTGCACCGGGGCCTCAGTGAAGCCGCGAACCCGCTGGTAGTCACCGCGCCCTGCGATTCACCGTTCCTGCCACTGGATCTGGTGGCGCAACTGAAGGCCGCGCTCGAACAAAACAACGCCGACCTCGCCGTCGCCAAGACCGGCGACCAGCCGCATCCGGTGTTCAGCCTGTGCCGCAAATCGGTGTTGCCCAGCCTCACCGCATTTCTCGAATCCGGCGGCCGCAAGATCGATGCGTGGTATGCACAGCTGAAAGTCGTGGAAGTACAGTTTGCCGACCAGGCTGCGTTCCGGAACATCAATACGCGGGAAGAACTCGCTGCCAACAGCGGCGATTGACGCCAGCCCTGATTCCAGTCTTATTCGACCTAGATCCGTGCCGCGATGGCATCCCCCATCTGACTCGTCGACGCCTTGCCGCCGAGGTCGCCGGTGAGGACCTTGCCTTCCTTGATCACCGCTTCCACCGCGCGCTCGATCAGCGCCGCCGCTTCCACCGCCTTGGGCTCGTTGTGCTTGTGGCCCAGCCACTCGTACAGCATCTGCCCGGACATGATCATCGCGTACGGGTTGGCGATACCCTTGCCGGCGATGTCCGGCGCCGAGCCATGGGTCGCCTGCGCCATTGCGCGTGTGGGGCCGGCCGAGAGGCCGGGCGCGAGCCCCAGCCCGCCCACCAGGCCGGCGGCCACGTCGGACAGGATGTCGCCGAAGGTATTGGTGGTGACGACGACGTCGAACTGCTGCGGCTTCATCACCAGCTTCATGCCGAAGGTGTCGACCAGCACTTCGTCATATGCCACGTCCGGATAGTCCTTCGCCAGCGCGCGGCACTCCTCGGCGAACATGCCGCAGGCGAGCTTGAACACCGTGTCCTTGTGCACCGAGGTCAGTTTCCTGCGCGGCCGCGTGCGCGCGAGTTCGAACGCTGCGCGCGCCACCTTGCTCGAGCCCTCGCGCGTGATCACGCGGATGCCGATGGTCATGCCCGGCGTCGGCCGGAATTCTCCGTTGCCCATGAACACGTTGCGGTCGGGCGGCATGCCCTCATTGTTTTCGCGAACGATGATCAGGTCGACGTCCTTGTAGAGCGCAGGCAGGCCGGGGTAGGACTTCGCGGGGCGGATGTTGGCAAAGAGGTCGTAGTGCTTGCGCAGGATCGGATGCGGGTTGATCGCGTTCGGCTTGCCCTTCGGATAGGCCTGGTGTCCGATCGGCCCGAGCACCCAGCCGTGCAGCGTGTCGAGCTTCTCCAGCGTCCCCGGCGGCATGGTGTAGCCCAGCTCGTCATAGGCCTTCCTGCCGATGGGCACGTCGTGCCATTGCACCGACAGCCCCGTCTTCTGCGCCGCCGCGCGCATTACCTTGATGGTTTCGGGAACGACTTCGAGCCCGATGTCATCGCCCAGCAGAATTCCGATTTGCAGCGTCATCACCGATCCTCTGTTTGTTTTCTGTTGGCAAGAAATTTCAATCTGTTGTTTCTCGTCAATTTTTCGCTGGCATCCCTACGCAACTATCACTACCCCCGCCGCCACCCTTAACGCCCCGCGCAACCCCACCTGCGGATCCGTCACCACCCGCACCGGTATCCCAGACAGCAGCGGCATGAACGCGCCCTTGGCGATGAAGTGGCGCACGAAGCCGCCCTCCTTCAGCCGGTTGATGATGCGCGGCGCGATGCCGCCGGCGATGTAGACGCCGCCGCGCGCGAGCGCGGTGAGCGCGATGTTGCCGGCGAAGGAACCATAGGCGGCGATGAACAGGTCGAGCGCACGCACGGCCAGCGGATCGAGTTTGGCCAGCGCGTATTCGGCGATGACTTCGGTCGGGTCGGCACCGGCGCGTTTGGTCGCGTCGAGCAACTGCTTCGACGGCACGCCGTAGCCGCTTTCCTGCAGGAAATAGAAAATCCGCATCAGCCCCGGCCCCGAGACCACCCGCTCGCATGACACGCGGCCGTAGGTGCGCCGCAGGTAGATCATCAGTTTGTCCTGCAGTTCGTCGGTCGGCGCGAAGTCGGCGTTGCCCGCCTCTGACGGCAGCACGCGATAACTGTCGCCCTGGCGCTCGAGGATGGCCACGCCCAGCCCCGTGCCGGCGCCGATCACGGCAATCGCGCCGTCAGGCTCGGCTTCTGCGACCTGCAGATCGAACAGGCTGCTCTCATCCAGCGCCATGACGCCATGCCCGGCAGCATGAAAATCGTTGATCAGGCGCAGCGATTTCAGCGCGAACTGATGCCCGACTGCGGCGGCATCCACCTTCCAGCCGAGATTGGTCAGCGTGGCGCTGTTGTGCTCCACCGGCCCCGCGACGGCAAAACAGCTGGCCGCAATCCTGGGCCGCAGGATCAGCGTATCGCTGCTGCCGAACAGGCGCTCGAGCAGTCCGGCGATGTTTTCAA
>JAOUIN010000431.1 GCA_029883965.1 Betaproteobacteria bacterium | reverse complement strand
TATCGCCTCGCCGAACAATTCGGTTTGAACATCGTGCCGCCGAAGCCCGCACTGGTGCCGCTGGCTGCACCGCCGGAATGGCTGGAACGCTTCGGCGCGCTGTCCGGTTCGTCGTTCGATGCGGTGACCTCGTGTGTCGAGCAGCCGCGCGGTGCGCACTGGCCGGCGTTTCGCGAGGCGGCGCTGATCACCCATCGCGGCCTGTCGGGGCCGTCGATATTGCAGGTGTCGTCGTACTGGCAGTTCGGTGGTGCGCGCGGGCCGGTGGCGCTGGATCTGGTGCCCGATCTGGATGCCGGCGCGTGGTTGCATGATCATCGCCGCGATCAGCAGGGGCTGGGCGCGTTGCTCGCCGCACATCTGCCGCGGCGTTTTGCGCTGAGCTTCGCCGAACTGCACGGCTGGACGCAGCCGCTCGCACAGTTGTCGAACGCGGCACTGGGTGTGATCGCGCAAACCCTGAAGGGCTGGCCCATCCAGCCGTCGGGCACGCTCGGTTATGCCAAGGCCGAGGTCACGCTGGGCGGCGTGGATACCGATGCGCTGTCACAGCAGACGCTGGAAGCGCGCCGCGTGCCGGGGCTGTATTTCATCGGCGAGGTGGTCGATGTGACGGGCTGGCTCGGGGGCTACAACTTCCAGTGGGCCTGGGCGTCGGGGCAGGCCGCGGGGCAGGCGGTGTAGCAGCAGGCGGGTCGGCGCGTATCGCGATACAGCGCAGCGGCGCTAAGGCATCTGGAGTAACCTGCAAATTCAACCAGGAGAACGACCATGCCCAAAGGCGAACAACGCAGCAACAAGGAAAAGAAGAAACCGAAGAAAGATAAAAAAGCCGTACCGGTGCCCGGCGGATTTCTCAAGCCCAAGCCGATCGAGCAGGACCGCAAGTAGCCGGGGCTGGTCCGATGCGGTCCGGTGTCCGGTTTTTGGCCGGGATGCCGATGGCGGGCGTTGCAAAAAAATATAATAAAAACAAAAGGTTACGAATAACATAAGGGCGGCGCATCAGCGCCGTGTCGCCCTGGTGGCTTGCGGTGGTGTCTCCGCCGCGTTTAGCGCGCTGCATTTCCTCGATCGATTGCACGGGTGCGTTGGCTGCACGCATGACGCCGCAGGCCGGTGCGCTGCCTGGCGCGTGTTTTGTTGTTGATCCCGTGGTCCAATATCTTGCCGTGGCCGGTGACCGGTTTTCCGTTAAGATCGCGCGTTCGATTTTTTTCCAGACTTTTCAGACGCGGAGACATGTAAATGCGCAACACAGGAATCATCGCCATCGCAGCGCTTGCAGCACTGTTCGTTCAACCGGCATTCGGGCAGGCGTATCCGTCCAAGCCGATACGCATCATCATCGCGCAGGCCCCGGGCAGCGCCACGGACAACATCAGCCGCGTGATCACCGGCAAGCTCGCCCAGCAGCTGGGCCAGCAGTTCGTGATCGAGGCGCGGCCCGGCGCGGGCGGCACGGTCGGCACCGAAGTGGCGTCGCGCGCGCCGGCCGATGGCTACACGCTGTTCATGGCCAACAATTCCACGCATGGCGCGAATCCGGCGGTGTACAGCAAGCTGCCTTACGACGCGGTGAAGGATTTCGCGCCGATCATGCTGCTCGCCGAAACGCCGTACGTGCTGTCCGTGCACCCCTCGCTGCCGGTAAAGAGCGTGAAGGAGTTCGTTGCGTTTGCCAAGGCGCGGCCCGGGCAGCTTAATTACGGCTCTGCCGGCAACGGCAGCACGCATCACCTGGCGGGCGAGTTGCTGAAGATGTCGGCCAGGATCGACATGCTGCATGTTCCGTACAAGGGCACGACCCCGGCGCTGACGGCGCTGCTGAGCGGCGAGGTGTCCGCGATGTTCTTTACGGTGGTGGGCATCCAGCCGCACATCAAATCGGGCAAGGCGCGCGGCCTCGCGGTGACCACGGTCAAGCGCAGCACGATGATGACCGAGCTGCCGACCATGGCCGAGGCGGGCGTGCCGGGTTTTGAAATCACCTCCTGGTTCGGACTGCTGGCTCCCGCGCGCACCCCGGCCGAGATCGTCGGCCGCCTCAATGCCG
>JAOUIN010000104.1 GCA_029883965.1 Betaproteobacteria bacterium | reverse complement strand
CGTTACGGCACAGTTGCGGCATGTTGCGCCTGCAGGAATCGCAGTGCCCGCAGGAAATGATGGGATTGATGATGACCGGCTGCCCCGGTCTGAAACCGGTGACGCCTTCACCAACTGCTTCAACGGTGCCTGTCGATTCGTGACCGAGTACGACGGGGTACCGTATGCCGGGATGCTCGCCGGTATAGATGCCAAGGTCGGTATGGCAGACCGCGGTGGCGGCCGTTCGTACCAGCACTTGTCCCGGGCCCGCGACCGGCAGCGGTCGTGACACCACGGCAAATCGCCGCGGCGCTTCCAGTGCTGCCGTTTTCATCACAGAGGCCATGGGGGTATTTTGAATTGCATCATTGCAGTAACCGGCAGCAGATATTCTGCTGCGCATAAATGAAAAGCGGCCGGGGACGCGAGCGCCCGCCGGCCGTCATGCCAGCCGTATTACTGTCCCGGCCGTTTGCCGAAATTGCAGTATCCCGGCATCGGATCAACAACGGTGATCTGCTCAACGGGGAAGTTCGATACGATCTCGACGTTGTCCTTGTGGACGATCAGCATCTCTTCGATGCGGACACCCCACTGGTGCGTCTTGCCGTGCTGGGTTTCCAGCGCGAAGACCATGCCTTCCTTGATTTCGATCGGGTGATCCATCGACCAGATGCGGGAGATGACCGGCTGGTCGTATTGCGCGAGGCCGAGGCCGTGGCCCCACAGGTTGGCTGCAGCCTGATCTTCTTCCTCGTAACCCCAGGCTTCTTTTGCTGAAGGCCACTTCGAAGCGATGTCGCGGGTGGTGGCGCCGACTTTCACGGCCTTGATCGAGTCGTAGAGCCAGCCCAGCGCCTGTGCGTAGATGTCCTTCTGCTCCTGATTCGGCTCTCGGCCGACCATGTAGGTGCGATAGTAGCAGGACTTGTAACCGTTCCAGGTAAGCGCGGCGAGGTCCATGAATACCATGTCACCCGGCTTGATGATGCGGTCGGAGAAGTTCCGCCAGTTCGGCCAGGTATTGAGACCCGACGACACGATCACGTCCTCGACGTCTTCCATGCCCGGAATGTCGTAGAGGAATTTCATGATATGCGCAGTCAACTGGTTCTCGGTGAGTCCCGGCTTCAGGAACTTCATGAACTCCCAGTGCGCGGCGTCGCCGATGGCGCCGACCTGGCGCATGCACTCGTGCTCGTCCTGATTCTTGACGGCGCGGGCTTCCATCATCGGGGTCATGCCGTCGGTCCAGTCGATCTTCGAATCCTTGAAGATCTGGATCATGTTGATGTCGATGAAGTCGACGCCCAGTTTCTGACCGTCAACACCGGCTTTCTTCATTTCAGCCTTGAGGCTGTTGGTGAACTTGGTCACCTGTGCCAGCGAAGCGGGCCCGGCTGCGCCCTTGATCCACGCGTAGGAATATTTGATGTGGTCTTTCGGGATCCATGGCGAGTGTTTTGCGATATGCACGCCGATGTCGCCCTGTTCGAACAGTACCGGGGCGTCATCGCCGCAGAGCAGCGCGTAGCGCAGGCCGGGTTTCAGGCGGTTCCAGCCGGGGGTGAGGGTGCTGGTGACGTAACGGACGTTTTCGTCGTACATCAGCAGCATCGCGCCCAGACCGTGCGCTTTCATGCGCTCGCGCGCGCGCTCCAGACGGTATTTGCGCAGACGATCCCAGTTGATGCGTTCCTGCCAGTCCAGTCCCACCATGCCTACGTTTGCCATGTTGCTCTCCAGTTAAAAATTATTGCGCGGCCGATTCTCGAAATTGCGCTGCTGAATCAATCTTATGCGTGTAACTGCCGATGCTCCCTGTTGCAATCTAGCATGCGACCCGCCATGCCTCAAGATGTTACGGTGATTAGTCGGTTGCGATCTTGGCGTCGCGAATCACCTTGCCGAAGCGCTCGGTTTCGGACTTCACGAATTTTACGAATTCCTCGGACGACTTGCTGGTGACGATGCTGACGCCGCCGTCAGCCAGGCGCTTTTGCACGGTGGCATTTTTCATTGCAGCCAGGCCAACCTGCTGCAATTTGCTGACGACGGGGCGTGGTGTGCCGGCGGGAACGAACAGTCCCTGCCACGAACCTACGGCCATGTCGAAGCCTTGCTCGCGCATTGTCGGAATTTCGGACAAGGCGGGGTTGCGTTCCGGGGAGATCACGCCAAGCATGCGCATGCGGTTGTTCTTGACGTGCGGCAGCGCCGAAGAGAAGGTCACGAACATCATCTGCACTTCGTTGGCGAGCAGGCCGATGTTGGCGGGGCCGGCGCCGCCTTTGTACGGTACGCCCACTGCGCTGGTGCCGGTGAGGTTGAGGAACATGATCATTTCAAGATTGTTGGCACTGCTCGGCGCCGGAGAGCCGTAATTCAGTTTGCCCGGATTGGCCTTCAGGTAAGCCACCAGTTCCTTGACTGTCTTGGCCTGCAACGTGGGATTGACCACCAGACTACCCGGCACATCGACCACCTGGGTGATCGGGATCAGGTCTTTCAGCGGCTTGTACTGGAACTTCGTGTAATACACCGGGTTGATGGCCATCGTGCCGACGTTGCCGAGCAGGAACGTGTGTCCGTCCGCGGTGGCGCGTGCCGCCGTTTCAACACCGATATTGCCGGCCGCGCCGGGGCGGTTGTCGACGACGACCTGCTGGCCCAGCAATTCCGCCATTGCCGGCTGGATGATCCGCGCGACATGGTCAGATGCGCCGCCTGGGGCGAACGGCACGATCATGCGTACCGATCGAGTGGGATAGGAGTCGGCGGCCACTGCAGCGCCGCAGACAAAGGACGACAGGACTGCTGCAACGGCAATGCGGCTGATGCTGGACATGCGGGTCTCTCCAAATGTGTGTAACTAATTGATTTAATTATATTTTTTCATCGCCTGGCGCGATCGGCAACTTTACCGGGCGTTTCAACTTGGCCGACAGATCAATGGCCTTGGTCAACATCAAACGATTATGTCCTTCCGCCGCAGTGGCGTGCTGTGTCGGCACGCCCAGCGATACGCGGTTCAGCCAGGAGTTGGTCTCTTCGCGCATCGGCCCGCGCAGCTCGCCCAGCGCCATGTCGCCGACCGGATAGCTGGTCAGAAAATCGACGTGGCGGCGCTTGTCCGGGGCATAGCCTTCACCCTGGATCAGGTTGGTCGCGAGCACGATGTCACGGTGGGTGTCGTCGATGGTCAGCACACCCTCGGTGCCGACTGCGCCGACTTCAAGACTGTAGACCGCCCCCGGCCAGACTTCGGGCAACGCCCAGGAAATCATGCCGTGGTAAATCGCGCCGTCGTCGAACGAGATCGTATAAGCGGTACCGTCCACACCCTGCCAGGTCGGACCCAGCGCCTTGTTGACCGAACGCGCATACACTTCAACCGGCTTTTTCGCCTCCATCAGCCACATCACCACGTCCAGTGCGTGGGTGCCGGAGATGACCATCGGCGTGACTTCGGAGCGGTTGTCGCTGCGCTTGTAGTTGTCGATTGCAACCAGGCGGTTCATGAACGCGCGGGAAGTCACCATCGTGACGTCGCCGAGCGAACCGGTGCGCACTTTTTCCTTGGCGACCAGCCAGCGGCGGCGGAAGCGCTGGGTATAGCCGATCACCGCATCAACGCCGGATTTTTCAATCGCGGCCAGCGTTTGTGCGGATTCGCCGAGATCGGTGGCCAGCGGTTTCTCGATCAGCATCGGCAGCTTGCGTTCGGCCGCAAAAATAACCGGATCCACGTGCAGGTGCTCGTCGGTACAGACCGCAACGGCGTTCACTTCGGGGCGCGACAGCAGTTCGCGGTAATCGGTGGTGACAAAATCGCCGCCGCATTTCTCGCGCACGATTTCACCGCGCTCGGGATTGATCTCGGCAATGCCGATCCAGCCCACAGTCGGGTGGCGCGCGGCGAGTTCGGCCCGGATCAGGCCGACGCGGCCGGCGCCAATGATGGCGAGGCCGATTTTCTTGGGGTCTTTCTTCATCGCGCACCCCCGGCGGCAGCCAGCGGACGCGACTCCGGCAATGGCAGATGGACCGGCTCGTTGCGCTCGGCGGAGAGGTCGGCGGCAACATACACTTCCATCACGGCGCGTGCTTCCTCGGCGGTGACCAGCACCGGACGGTCGCAGACCACAGCCTCGATGAAATGCACGGTTTCGGCGTGCATCGGTCCGGCAAACGCGTGATCCACGCGCTCGCCGGGCATCGAAGACATTGGCAGCTGCATGCCGCTTTTCACGGTATTGAGGACCACGTCGCGGTGGGTGTCATCGCAGAACAGCGCGCCGTCGGTGCCGATCATCTCGATCCAGGTCTGGCAGGCATTGGGATAGCCGACCGGCAGGCTCCAGCCGGCACCGATGACAAAGGACATGCCGCTGTCCATGGTGACGGTGATCCATTGGGAATCCGGCACATCGCGGCCGCTGGCGGCACGCATGGCGCCGTAGTTCAACTGTGAGTAGACGCGGATCGGTTTCGCCGGCGCAAGGCACCACAGGATGAAATCGAGGTCGTGCGTCGCTTCCATGGCAGCGGGTGACAGCTTGCTGCGGCCGGTGATCTTGGCGCCCAGACTGCGCTGGATATGGCGGCTGACCAGCGCACTTACGGGTTTGCCGATGATGGCATCGTCCAGGCACTTCTTGACGTACGCGTACTTGGGGTTGAAGCGCTGCGAATAACCGATCGTGAACTTGACGTTCTTGCGTTTCGCAATGGCGATCAGTTCATCGGCTTCGTGCATTTCCACGGCAATCGGTTTTTCCATGAACACATGCAATCCGGCTTCGAGGCAGTCGCGCGCCATCGGATAGTGCAGGGCTTCGGGTGTTGCCGAAATCATCACCGCATCGAGATCATTGACCTGCAGCAACTGGTGGTAGTCGGTCAGTGCGCTCTTGGCATTGGTGGCCTTGGCCATTTCTGCCAGACGCTCGGGTTTGGTTTCGACGAGGTGCAGATCATTGACTGCAGGGTTGATTGCACAGGTCTCTGCGCGGATGCCGCCGCACCAGCCGACGCCGATAATGCCTACATTGATGGGTTTCACAGACAAACACTCCTCGGTTGTACGCACGCAGGGTGCGCACGAAAAAAACAGGAACGCACGATGGTAATGGCAGGCGCAGAGCGCGACAAATACCGAATCAGTTCAAGTGACATAACAATTTGTTATGGATAAACTGGTGACACGCTGACGTGGAATTATGTGGCACTGCAGCATATTCTGCTATGGGCAGCAGCTCCGCCAGCCCGCTCAGGGCGTGATTGCAGTCTGATCGCATACATGCCGCTTTGTTATCTCATCGACTGAGGATGCGCCGACCATGGATTTGCGCGGTATTCGCTATTTTGTCCAGATCGCCGAGCTCGGCAGCATGACCCGGGCGGCCCAGCACCTGCGCGTCGCCCAGCCGGCACTGTCGCGGCACATCCGTGCGCTGGAGCAGGAACTGGGGGTGGCACTGATGGTGCGGTTGCCGCGGGGCGTGCGCCTGACGACCGCGGGCCGCCAGTTCCTCGATCATTGCCAGCGCATCCTGCGTGAGCTGGGCCGCGCGCAGGACGAACTGCGCAGCGGAGCCGCAATGGCACAGGGTCTGGTCATCCTGGGCGTTTCGCCGACGACCGGACCGCTGCTGTTGCCGGGCGTGGTCGAGCGCATGCGCAAACAATGTCCGCAGATCAGCCTGAAGGTCGTGGAAGGCTTCAGTAATCAGCTCTATGACTGGTTGCTGGCGGGCCGGGCTGACGTCGCGATATTGACCAATCCGGCCAATTCTCGCGCGATCAAGGTCACACCGCTGAATTCCGAGCCCATGGTGGTATTCGCCCGTTCGCAGGCACGTGGCGGCCGGCGATTCGTCACTGCGGCGGAGCTCGCGCGCATGCCGGTGGTGAGCACGGAAGCCATACGCATCATCGCCGACGAACAACTGCAGCGAAACGGCGCACACGTCAATGTCGAGGCGGAGATCGATGCGGTCGAAGCCATACGCAGGCTGGTGCTCCGCGGCACCAGCATGGCCCTGATGCCGGCATCGACCTTTCACGAAGATATTGCTGCCGGTCACATGGTGGCATGGCCGATCGTCGATGCGAACATCCATCGTATACTCACGCTCGCCCAACGGGCCGAACGACGCCCGTCTGCTGCGATTGATGAAATTGCGCAGATCGTGGTTGCAGAAGTGCGCGCGCTGGTTGACGAAGGTGTATTCAGCCTGCCGGGCGCAGCCAGCGGTACGCCGCAACCGAAGAAATCCCGTAATCAGGAGAAAGCATGAAGCGCATAGACGTACACAATCACGTAATTCCGGAAACCCTTGTCAAGGCGATGCAGGAAAATCCGGTTTACAACACCAAAATAGAAGGCGAGGGGAGCAGCCGCGTGTTCATCCGCGGCAAGGTGCGTTTTCCGTTCGAAGCGGAGTTCTACGATGCCGATGCCAAGCTTGAATCCATGGACCGCAAGAAAATCGACATCGCGTTCATTTCTCCCGGCCCGCAATGCTTCTTTTATAACCTCAAGGATGAACTCGCCATCAAGACCGCGCGCATCGTCAACGACGGCGTTGCGCAGATGGTGGCGGCAAAACCTGACCGCCTGCGCGGCATGGCCACACTGCCGATGCAGCATCCGGAAGCGGCCATTGTCGAGCTCGAGCGTGTGGTGAAGGAATACGGTTTCAAGGGCGTTGAGCTGGGTACAGCGATCGGCGAAGAAGAACTTTCAGATCCGAAATTCCGCGCAGTGCTGCGGCGGATCGAAGAGCTGAAAATCATGATATTTGCCCACCCCAATACCCAGGGGTCCGGCGGGCGTCTGGACTGTCATTACCTGACAAATCTGATCGGCAACCCGCTGGATACCACCATCATGGTCGGCAAGATGATGTTCAGCGGTGCGCTGGACGAACTCAAAGACCTGAAGATACTGCTGGCCCACGGTGGCGGCTTCCTGCCATACCAGATCGGCCGTTTCGTGCACGGGCACAAGGTGCGCCCGGACACCGCTGCGATCACCAAATCCGATCCGCTGCAGATGCTCAGGCGTTTCTGGTTTGACGCGCTGACCCACAGTCCGCAGTCGATCCGGCATCTGATTGACGTTGTCGGGTCCGAGAAAATAGTGCTCGGAACCGATGCGCCGTTCGATATGGGTGAAATGGCGCCCGTAGACCGCGTCGAAATGACACCGGGCCTGACACAGCAGGAGCGAGACAACATTTATTACAACGCCGCGATGGCACTGTTCAACGGCAAAATCTGAACCGCGCATGACGTCTTCGGTTTTTGTGCCGGCACATCGCGCGCCGGCACGGGTTGAGGGCCGGGTGGCCTGCTGCGTATTCCACGGCAACCGCATATTTGTCGCCCGCGAAGGCGGGCGTCCGGCCATACCGCTGTGGGACACAGCGGTCTGCGGTTTTGATTTTGACCGTGCGCACTATCTGGGTACGCTGGACGGCGCGCATTGCTACGGCCTGTCGCTGCCGCAGCACGCGGCTTTGCCGCCCGGACTGGAATTGCTGGGCCTGCGTGCGCTGATTCTGGAGAGTGACGAGACCGCGGCGGCAGTTGCCGGTCAGGCGTTTCAGTTGCTGGAATGGGAACGCACGCACCGGCATTGCGGCGCCTGCGGCGCGCCGACCGTAGCGCATGCGGCCGATCGCGCACTCGAATGTCCGCAATGCCGTCTGGTGTTCTATCCGCGGATTTCTCCGGTGATCATGGCCCTGGTATACCGTGACAACGAACTGCTGCTGACGCGCAAGCCGGGCTATGCGCCGGGCCGATACACCGTTGTTGCCGGTTTTGTCGAAGCGGGTGAGTCGCTGGAACAGTGCCTGGAGCGTGAAGTACTGGAGGAAGTGGGTGTGCGTATCCGCAAGCCGCGCTACTTCGGCAGCCAGCCGTGGCCGTTCCCGAATTCACTGGTGATGGCGTTCCGTGCGGAGTGGGCGGACGGTGAGGTCGTTCCGGATGGGACCGAACTCGAAGACGCACGCTGGTTTGCTCTGGACGCGCTGCCGGATCTGCCGGAGCCGGTGCATATTTCACGGCAACTGA
>JAOUIN010000430.1 GCA_029883965.1 Betaproteobacteria bacterium | reverse complement strand
ACCGCGGTTTTGTCGCAGTCGATGCGGACTGCAAGACCAGCCTGCCCAACGTCTGGGCAGTCGGTGACGTGGTCCGCGGGCCGATGCTCGCGCACAAGGCCGAAGAGGAAGGTGTCGCGGTGGCCGAACGCATTGCCGGCAAACACGGCCATGTCGATTTCAACACCGTGCCCTGGGTCATTTACACCTCGCCGGAAATCGCCTGGGTGGGTAGGACCGAGCAGCAGTTGCAGAAAGAGGGCATCAAGTTCCGCACCGGTTCATTTCCGTTCATGGCCAACGGCCGGGCGCGCGCGCTGGGCGATACCACGGGCTTCGTCAAGTTCATCGCAGACGAAAAAACCGACCGTATCCTCGGTGTGCACATCATCGGGCCAATGGCATCTGAGCTGATCGCCGAGGCGGTGGTGGCGATGGAATTTGGCGCTGCAGCGGAAGACATCGCGATGATCTGCCATGCCCATCCGTCGCTGTCAGAAGCGATGAAGGAAGCCGCGCTGGCGGTCGACAACCGCACCCTGAATCTGTAACGGGGCAGTGACCTGACCGGATCCGCGCGCCCGGTGTCCGAGACCGCTGAATTCGTCCGTTTTCTGCGCGACCGCGCCGCTGCGCACGGTTTTGCGCCGGATGAGGCGCAGGAACATGCTGCGCGTGAACTGCAGCGCGTGCATGACGGCATGCACCCGGAACGGCGTGCCAGCCGCGGCCTGCTGGGCCTGCTGGACCGGCGCCGATTCGTGTACGGTGTCTATCTGTGGGGCGGAGTCGGCCGCGGCAAGAGTTTTCTGATGGACAGTTTTTTTGCGTACACCTCGGTAGAGCGCAAGAAACGCGTGCATTTTCACCGCTTCATGCAGCAGATCCACAAAGCCCTGCATCATCATCAGGGTCAGGAAGCGCCGATGGCACTGGTCGCGCGCGACATTGCCGCCGATACCAGTCTGCTGTGCCTGGACGAATTTCACGTCACCGACATTACTGATGCCATGCTGATGCGGCGCCTGCTCGAGGGGCTGATCGTGGAGGGCGTGGTGTTGCTGACCACATCGAATTTCGAGCCGGATGAGCTCTATCAGCACGGATTGCAGCGCAGCCAGTTTCTGCCGGCGATCGACCTGATCAAGACGCGAATGACTGTGGTCAATGTGGATGGCGGCACCGATTACCGCCTGCGCGAACTGGAGAAGGCGGGTACATATCATGTCGGCGGCGGTGCCGCCCAACACCTCACCCAGGCGTTTGAGCATATCGCGAGCGGCGCCGAGGACAATACCGACCTGGACATCGAGGACCGCCCGATCCGCGTGCGGCGGCAGGCGCCGGGCATCGCCTGGTTTGAGTTCAGCGACTTGTGTGCGGGCCCGCGCGGCAAACCCGATTACATCGAGCTTGGGCGGCGCTATCACACCATCCTGATCTCCGGCGTGCCGCAATTTACCGGCGCCGATGCCGACGTCCTGCGCCGATTTGTGTGGCTGGTCGATGAGTTCTATGATCGGAGGGTGAAGCTGATGCTGGGCGCTGCCGTGCCGGCTGACCGGCTGGTTGCGGGCGCCGCAGACGGCGACGGTTTCCAGACGCATTTGAATGCGTCACTGAAGGAGCGGCTGGCGAGCCGCCTGACCGAAATGCAGACGCGCCAGTATCTGTCGCTACCCCATCTACCCTGAGGGCTTATGGCTAATTACAAAGCTTACAGAATATTCAATGAAAACAATAAGATAGAGGGTCGCCTCGTCGACGTGCCGGAAGCGGACATCGGTCGCGGCGATGTCGTGTTCAAGACTGCCTATTCGAGTGTGAATTTCAAGGATGCGCTGGCGGCGACGGGCGCGGGCGGCAAGATCATCCGCAACTTTCCGCTGATCGGCGGCATCGACGCCGCCGGCACGGTGGTGAGTTCGACCGACCCGCGCTTCAAGGCCGGCGACGAGATCATCTGCACCAGTTATGACATGGGTGTGGCGCATGACGGCGGGTTCGGCGAAATCTGCCGTGTGCCGGCGGATTGGGTAGTGCCATTGCCCCCGGGGCTCAGCCTCCTCGATGCGATGTC
>JAOUIN010000103.1 GCA_029883965.1 Betaproteobacteria bacterium | reverse complement strand
TGCAGTTCCGCGGCCAGGTCTGCGCGGCCCTGTGTGGTCAGTTGCTGGCTGCGGACGGCTGTAAGCACAGCAGTTTTGAGGCCGCTGAAACTGAAATCAAGGTTGTCACTGCGCAGCATCGGGCGTGGCAGCTTCTGTCTGCCGGCCTGCCCGGCTTCGGCCAGGGCCGCGATGGCCGGACCGCCGGGATAGCCGAGATCAAGCAGTTTTGCGGATTTGTCGAAGGCTTCGCCGGCCGCATCATCCAGGGTTTCGCCCAGCAGGGTATAGCGGCCGACACCGTCCACCTGCATCAGCTGGGTATGGCCGCCGGACACGAGCAGCGCGATGAACGGGAATTGCGGTGCCGGATCCGCGAGCAGGGGGGACAGCAGGTGTCCTTCGAGGTGATGTATGCCGATTGCCGGTATGTCCAGTGCATGGGCGAGGCTCGTGCCGATGCCGGCGCCCACCAGCAGCGCCCCGGCCAGCCCCGGGCCGGCGGTATAGGCGATGGCATCCAGGTCTTTGAGAGCGGCGCCCCCGTCAAGCATGACCGCCCGCGTCAGCGGCAATACCCGGCGGATATGGTCGCGGGAGGCCAGTTCCGGCACCACGCCCCCGTAATCAGCGTGCAGTACGACCTGGGAGTGCAGCGCATGGGCGCGCAGGCCGCGCCCGGTCTCATACAGGGCTATGCCGGTTTCGTCGCAGGAGGTTTCGATGCCGAGTACGAGCACGGGATGGGGTCTGAGCCCCGGGGAGCCCCGGGATCTGTAATTCTTGGCTGGAACTGGTTATAATACGCGTTTTTCCAATTTCGCCTTATTTCGAGTTCGCAGAGGAATTGATGACTACAGTTCGCGTGAAGGAAAACGAGCCGTTCGAAGTGGCCCTGCGCCGTTTCAAGCGCACAGTTGAAAAGACAGGTCTGCTGACTGAACTGCGCGCCCGCGAGTTCTACGAGAAACCGACGTCCGAGCGCAAGCGTAAGCTGGCCGCTGCGGTCAAGCGCACGCACAAACGCCTGCGCTCGCAGTTGCTGCCGCCGAAGCTCTACTGAGCGGTACGCTGTTCCGGCTGTTGAAGGGTGCTGAGGCTACGCCTCGCACCCTTTTGTTATTGGTGCCCCTGTTTGTGAGTCAGTCAAATCTGCAAGGAGTGCGTCCATGACACTGCGCGAAAAAATCAACGATGATGTTAAATCGGCCATGCGCAGCGGCGACACCGCGCGCCGCGACACGATACGCCTGTTGCTGGCTGCGCTGAAGCAGCGCGAAGTCGATGAGCGCAAGACGCTGTCTGATGCCGACGTCCTGGGCGTGATCGAAAAAATGATCAAGCAGCGCCGGGATTCGATCAGCCAGTTCGAGCAGGGCGGGCGTCAGGATCTGGCTGACAAGGAAAAGCAGGAACTCGCGCTGTTGCAGGACTACATGCCCCAGGCCATGGGTGAGGATGAACTGGCCGCGGCCGTTTCCGCAGCAGTGGCCGAAACCGGGGCCAGTGGTCCGGCAGATATGGGCAAGGTAATGGCGGTACTTAAGTCGAAGCTGGCAGGGCGCGCTGACATGTCCAGGGTTTCAGCAGCGGTCAAGGCGCAACTGACACGGTAACGGGTAATTCTCGTAATTCGTTGTTTTTATTCGGTGTTCAGTCCAGTTGCCGGGCCGGTTGCGACATCCGTCCCCGGGCACTGCACTACCCTATAATTCACTGAAACCTACCGGGCCGGCATGTCGCCGTCCGGGCCGAACGGGGCTCGTTGCAGCACGCATGATTCCGCAGTCGTTCATTCAGGATCTGCTCAGTCGCGTCGACATTGTCGAGGTGATTGATCGTTACGTGAAGCTCAAGCGCGGCGGCGCCAATTATTCAGCGTGCTGCCCGTTCCATTCGGAAAAATCGCCTTCATTCACGGTCAGCCCGACCAAGCAGTTTTATCACTGCTTTGGTTGCGGCGCGCACGGGACGGCCATCGGTTTCATGATGGAGTACAGCGGCATGGGTTTTGTCGACGCTGTGAAAGATCTGGCGCAGGGTGTCGGCATGCAGGTGCCGGAAGTAGCGCGGTCCGAACAGGCTCAGCGCCGGGCCGAAGAAGGCCCGGATCTTTATGCGGTGCTGCTGCAGGCTGCGCAGTTCTATCGCAATCAGCTCAAGGATGCGCCGCACGCAATTGAATATTTGAAGCGGCGCGGGCTCTCGGGTGAAATTGCCAAGCATTTCGGCATCGGTTATGCGCCGGACGGGTGGCAGAACCTCGAGCAGGTGTTTCCGGATTATGCGAACAAGGTGCTGAATGCTGCGGGACTGGTCAAGCAAAACGAGGATGGCCGGCGCTATGACGTTTTCCGCGACCGCATCATGTTTCCGATCGTCGATATGCGCGGGAACATCATCGGTTTTGGCGGCCGTGTACTGGGCGACGGCGAGCCCAAATATCTGAATTCACCCGAAACTGCGGTGTTCGAGAAAGGCCGGGAGCTGTACGGACTGTTCCAGGGGCGCCGCGCAATTCACGATGCGGGTTGTGTGATCGTGGTCGAGGGGTACATGGACGTGGTCGCCCTTGCGCAGTCCGGGGTCAACTACGCAGTAGCGACGCTGGGCACGGCGACGACGCCGATTCACGTGCAGAAGCTGTTGCGTCAGGCCGAGGAGGTGGTGTTTTGCTTTGATGGCGATGCCGCCGGTCGCCGCGCTGCGTGGCGGGCGCTGGAAAACAGTCTTGCGCAGCTGGTCGACGGCAAGCAGGTCAGGTTTCTGTTCCTGCCGGACGGTGAAGACCCGGATACCTTTGTGCGAGCGCAGGGCAAAGCGGCTTTCGAGGCGTTGCTCGCCAAGGCCGATCCGCTTTCGCGCTTTTTGATCGACGAGTTGCGTGCGAATGTCGATATCAATACGTCCGAAGGCCGGGCAAAACTGATGCAGCAGGCCAAACCGCTGGTGAAACAGATTGCCGCGCCGATGTTGTCGCTGTTGATTCGCAAGGAACTGGCGCAATTGGTGGGCGTGCTGCCGCAGGAACTTGACGCGCAATTCGAGATCAAGGGCCAGGCCGCGCGAGTGCCGGCGCGCCGCGCGGCACCGACTGCTCCGGTGACCAGCGAGAAACGTCTATTGCGGCTGATCATGGGCAATTTGCAACTGGCCGGTTCTGTTTCCGACGCTCGCCTGGCGCTGCTCGATGCGACCCCGGGTTTTGCTTCGATCGCGTCGGCGGTCCGCCTGATCAAGAACTCCGGCATGACATCGGTTGCCGCATTGCTGGAGGCAACGCGGGACTCCGATGCGGCGGTCGAATATCAGGACGCGGCCACAGCGGTACTGGTGGAGCCGACGGACGGCGAACATGCTGAAATGATCATGAACGACATATTCCGGCAGATCGAAAGGCAGCAGGTCGAACTGGAATACAGGCAGTTATCCGGCGCCGGCGCACATAGCGATGTGGAACGCGAGCGGTTTCAACAGGTTTCCCGCCGGCTCGCGGAACTCAAGAGTTGATGACTTCGCTGTGTGCGTCAGGCAGCCGTAAGCGGCGCTGACACAAGAAGAATCCGGCCTGACCGTTGAATTCTGCGGTTCGGCCTTAATATTGCCTTTTACAACAAATACTTAGCGCGGTGATCAGCAGGTGAAGTATGGTGCCGTTTAAGGTATAATTTACGGTTTTTCACCGACATGTCGCCCGGCGGAGTTTTTTCTATGGCCAAGCAATCCAAAGCATCGAAATCCAAGGCAAAGAACGCAAAGGCGAAAAATGCCAAAACCAAAAGTACGGTGCGTGCCAAAAAATCGCCGGCTAAACCGGCGGTGAAAGCCAAAGCGCGCAGCGCTGCCAAAGCCAAGGCGGTGAAATCAAAAGCAACAACCCGCGCCGGAGCCAAGCCACGCCCGGCGGCGAAGGGTGCAGCCAAGGCCAAAGGCAGGGCGAAGGCGGCGCCTAAAACCGCAGCGAAAACCAAAGCGGTACTGCGCAAAGAACAGCGCCTCGCGAATTTCAAGGCTGTCGCCAAGCAGGCGCTGGCAAAGGTCAAAGCGGCGCAAAAACTTGGTAAATCGGCAGCGCCTGCGGCGGCAACGGCCAAGGCGGCTGGCAAACGCAGTACCCGCGGTCTGACCGCGCGCGAGCGCGCACTGGTGAAGGAATTTGACCGTCGTGAAATGTCGCCCGCCGATGCGGAAGCGCGGCGCCAGCGGTTAAAAAATCTGGTCGTACTTGGCAAAGAGCGCGGTTATTTGACCTACGCCGAGATTAACGACCATCTGCCGGACGATATGCTCGATGCCGAGGCGATTGAGAACATCATCGGCATGATCAACGACATGGGCATCCAGGTTTACGATGAGGCGCCGGATGCCGAGACGCTGCTGATGTCCGAGGCCACCCCGGCCGTTGCGGACGAGGATGCGGTCGAGGAAGCCGAGGCTGCGCTTTCCACAGTGGATTCAGAGTTTGGTCGCACGACGGACCCGGTGCGTATGTACATGCGTGAAATGGGCTCGGTGGAGCTGCTCACGCGCGAGGGCGAGATCGAAATCGCCAAGCGGATCGAGGATGGCCTGCGGCACATGATTCTGGCCATTTCGGCGTGCCCTACTACGATTGCCGAGATCCTTACTCTGGCCGAGAGGATCGAGAAGGAAGAAATCAGTGTCGGTGACGTAGTCGACGGACTCGCCGATCTCGAAATGAAGGACGAGATCGTTGAGGAAGAGGCGGAAGAAGAGGCGGAGGAAGAGGAAGACAAGGAGAAGGAAGAAGACACCGAGGAAGACGAGGACGATGACGGTGCCGCCAGTGCAGCGCAGGCGGCCGCCGATCTGGCCCGTCTGAAAGAGGCGTCACTTTTGCACTTCGCCAGTATTCGCAGCAATTACCAGAAAATGATGCGTGCGTTGCCCAAGCACGGATCGCGCGGGCGGCCGTACATCCAGGCGCGTGAAGCCATTTCCGAGGAGTTGATGAAAATCCGTTTCTCGGCGAAACAGATTGAATCGCTGTGCGACGGCGTGCGCAAGCTGGTTGAGGAAGTACGGACCGACGAGCGCACGATCATGGCATTGTGCATCGATAAGGCGCGTATGCCGCGCCAGCATTTCATCAAGGAATTTCCAGGCAAGGAAACCAGCGCGCGGTGGATACGCGGCGAGGTGGAATCGGGCAAGCCGTGGAGCGAGGCATTGTCGCGGTTCGAGCCGGCCGTGGTGGAGCAGCAGCAGAAACTGCTCGACCTGCAAAGCCGGATCGGCATTCCGATCAAGGAGCTGAAGGAAATCAACCGCCAGATGATCACCGGCGAGGCGCGTGCACGCCGCGCCAAGCGCGAGATGACCGAGGCCAATCTGCGGCTGGTGATTTCGATCGCCAAGAAATACACCAATCGTGGCCTGCAGTTCCTCGACCTGATCCAGGAGGGCAACATCGGCCTGATGAAGGCGGTGGACAAGTTCGAATACCGCCGTGGCTACAAGTTCTCGACCTATGCGACCTGGTGGATACGCCAGGCCATCACGCGATCGATTGCCGACCAGGCGCGGACGATCCGCATTCCCGTGCACATGATCGAGACCATCAACAAGATGAACCGCATTTCGCGGCAGATCCTGCAGGAAACCGGCTCAGAGCCGGATCCCGCGACGCTGGCCGAGAAAATGGAAATGCCCGAAGAAAAGATTCGCAAGATCCTGAAGATTTCCAAGGAGCCGATCTCCATGGAAACCCCGATCGGCGACGACGACGATTCGCACCTGGGCGATTTCATCGAGGACCAATCGACGATGGCGCCCAGCGATGCCGCGGTTTACGGCAGCCTGCGCGGCGTTACCGGCGACGTGCTGGATACGCTGACGCCGCGCGAAGCCAAGGTGCTGCGCATGCGCTTCGGCATTGAAATGAACACGGATCACACGCTGGAAGAAGTCGGCAAGCAGTTCGACGTTACGCGAGAGCGCATCCGCCAGATCGAGGCCAAGGCGCTGCGCAAGCTGCGTCATCCGTCGCGTTCCGAGCGGCTGCGCAGTTTTCTCGACAACGAAAGCTGAGCTGTTCCGCCCGGTAAGCGGGCGGATGCAGGTGATCGGGACCCGTGCTGTTGCGGGTCCCGTTTTTATATGTGCAGCGAGCCGGCAGCTGCCACCAACAGCCCGAGAAACGCCGAGCCTGTCACGGTGAAAAATCAGGCAGGCGTACGGGCGCTTGTTGACGGAGTTACACTCGCCACACCTGCCATGCATTGTTACCTGTTAACCACCCATTGGAGCGGCACATGAGCACAACGCGCGGCGATCTCACTCGCACTACTTTGGCCGTGCTGTTCATTGGCGGTTTGATCCTTTCCTCGTTCTGGATCATGCGCCCGTTTCTGGCGCCATTGATCTGGGCCACGATGATTGTCGTGGCGACCTGGCCGCTGATGCGTCGTGTTCAGACCCGCTTGTGGGGGCGGCGCAGTCTCGCGACGATCATGATGGTACTCGCGTTGCTGCTGGTTTTCATCGTGCCGCTTACGCTTGCAATCAGCACCATAGTGGATCATGCCGATGACATTGTCGCCCTGGCTAAGAAGGTCACCGCCTTCCAATTGCCTCCGCCGCCCGAGTGGCTGGGCAAGTTGCCGCTGATCGGTGATCGTGCCGTGTCAATCTGGGAGACGGTTGCTGCCGATAGCGCGCGCGACCTCTTGACCCAGGCTGAACCTTACGTACGTTCGATGACGCGCTGGTTTCTCTCCGAAGTGGGTAGTTTCGGGTTGGTGTTTGTCCAATCCCTGCTCACGGTGATTCTGGCGGCTGTCTTATATGCCAACGGCGAATTGTGGGCGGCATGGATGATGCGATTCGGCAGCCGGTTGGCGAACGTGCGCGGGGAACATGCGGTGGTTCTGGCCGGTCAGGCGATACGCGGTGTCGCGCTTGGTGTGGTCGTAACCGCGCTTGCACAGTCCGTTCTGGGCGGCATCGGACTGGCGATTGCCGGTGTGCCGCTGGCCGGCATGCTGACAGCACTCATGTTCATGCTGTGTATTGCCCAGCTCGGACCGATCCTGGTGCTGATTCCGGCGGTTGGCTGGCTGTATTGGAGCGACAGCGCCGGCTGGGGCACTTTCCTGCTGGTGTGGTCTGTGGTCGTCGGCACGATGGACAACTTCCTGCGTCCTTACCTGATTAAACAGGGCGCCGACTTGCCGCTACTGCTGATCTTTGCCGGCGTCATTGGTGGCATGTTGTCCTTTGGGCTGGTCGGCATTTTTGTCGGTCCGGTGGTGCTGGCGGTCGCTTATACGCTGATCGATGTGTGGGTCAATGGTGAAGGGGAGCGCGATACGAGCCCCGCCCGGAAGGAACCCGCCGGTACATCCTGATCAGGTGGTATTGTGGACCGGCCCCCGGGCGCCACCGACAATCTTAGTTGGTGCGAAGTGCGAAATCCGCAGGTCTAGAGCTGGGACTCGATGGGCAGCAGGCCGATGAGCCACACCGAGAACTTGCGCCAGAAGCCGACCCCAGGCTCTTGTGCGAGTTGCGAGACGCCATGCGTGTCGTTTTCCACCCACACAATGTGTGCGTTTCCGCCGGTATCGACAACACGCTCAAGTCGCCAGGCAATGTTGTCGAGGTTCCGCTCAATCGTGCCGGCCAGATCCTCGGCCAGTGGCTTGCTTTCGCAAATGACGCCGATTTCTGTATTGAGCTGCACGGAGCGGGGGTCGAGGTTCAACGAACCTATGAAAACTGCACTTCTGTCGAACACGAAAGTCTTGGCGTGCAGGGAAGCACGTGAACCGCTGAAGCGGCTTTTTCCGCCCGATTCCCGCGCGTGCTCGATTGCACCGGGTTTGAGTTCATAGAGCCGCACACCGCCATCCAGCAAGGCCATCCGGTAACGACTATAGCCTGCATGCACGGCGCCAACATCGGTGGCTGCGAGGGAGTTGGTCAGCACCGTGACGCGCACACCGCTATTCACCAGATTCCGCAGCCAGGCCACGCCGGTGTCGCCCGGAATGAAGTACGGCGAGACGATCAGCAACTCCTTCTGAACTTTCGCGCCTATATTGGCGAACTGCGGCAGCAGGTGTCCCTCTGTAT